>CAZZZX010000044.1:0-11577 GCA_964658585.1 uncultured Novosphingobium sp. | reverse complement strand
GCGCGCCGCGCGAGGCGCTCCGTCTCGCGCACCGACAGCCCGCGCCGCGTCACCTCGGCGGCGAGCGTCTCGGGATCCTCGGCGGTGATGAGCGCACGCGCATGACCCATGCTGAGCGCGCCCTCGGCGAGCTGACGGCGCACACCCGCGGGGAGATCGAGCAGGCGCAGCAGGTTGGCGACATGGCTCCGCGACTTGTTGACGAACTTGCCCAGTGCCTCCGGGCTGTGGCCATAGTCGCCGATCAGCCGCTGATAGGCTTCGGCCTCCTCGATCGCGTTGAGATCGGCGCGCTGGATATTCTCGATGATCGCGATCTCGAGCGTCTCGGCATCGCTGAGCGTGCGGACCAGCGCGGGGATTTCGTGGAGACGCGCGCGCTGCGCCGCCCGCCAGCGCCGTTCGCCGGCGACGATCTGGTAGCCGCCGTCGACCTTGCGCACCACGATCGGCTGGAGCACGCCGCGCGCGGAGATCGAGGCGGCGAGTTCGTCGAGCGCCTCCTCGTCGAAATGACGCCGCGGCTGGCCCGGGTGCGGATGGATGTCGGCGACCGCGATCTGGCGCGCGCCGTCGCCCGATGCCGGATCGGCACCGACCGGCTGCTCGCGCTCGATATCGCCGAGCAGCGCGGACAGGCCGCGTCCGAGACCGCGGCGCGGCGGATCGGCGCTCACGCCGCGATCCGTGCCGGTGTCGGCAGCCGTCCCATCAGCTCGCGTGCCAGTGCGATATAGGCTTCCGATCCGGAGCAGCGATGATCGTAGATCAGAGCCGGCATACCGTGGCTTGGCGCTTCCGACAGCCGGACGTTGCGCGGTATGATCGTCTCGAACACGAGCTTGCCGAGGCAAGCGCGGACATCCTGTGCGACCTGCTCGGACAGCCGGTTGCGCCGATCGTACATCGTCAGCGCGACACCGAGGATCTGCAGATCCGCATTGAAGCGCGCGCGCACCCGTTCGATCGTCTGGAGCAGCTGACTCAGCCCTTCGAGCGCGAAGAATTCGCACTGCAGGGGGACGAGCAGCGATTCGGCGGCGCTCATCGCGTTGATCGTGAGCAGTCCGAGCGATGGCGGGCAATCGATCAGCACGACGTCCCAGCGCCCGTCCGGGATCGCGGAGAGCGCAACGTCGAGCCGGTGCGCGCGCCGCTCCATATCGACCAGTTCGATCTCGGCGCCCGACAGGTCGACGGTCGAGGGGACGATGTCGAGGCGCGGTACACGCGTGGCGATCGCCGCGTCGGTTGCCGTGGCGCTGCCGACGAGCAGGTCGTAGCTCGAATAGTCGCGGTCCGCGCGATCGATTCCGAGTCCGGTCGATGCGTTGCCCTGCGGATCGAGATCGACGATCAGCGCCTTCCAGCCGCTCGCCGCCAGCGCGGTGGCGATGTTGATCGCGGTCGTCGTCTTGCCGACCCCGCCCTTCTGGTTGGCCACCGCAATACGGATCATGCTCAGCGTCTCCGATGCACGTTGCTCGCCAGCACGATCCAGGAGTCGGGATCGGTCACGCTAGGCACCAGCTCGAAATCACCCTGCCATGACAGGCGCGCGGTATCCAGTTCGCTTTGTGCGCTTCGTCCCTTGGGGAGCACCCAACGCGTCGTTTTCGACGCCACGGCCTCAGCCATCTCGAAGAGCGCAGGGAGTGACGCGACCGCGCGGGCGGTGACCGTGGCGACGTCGCCGAGCGCCACGCGCTCGATCCGGCAGGACCATATCGTCGTATTGGTCAGATCGAGGACATCGGCCGCACGCTGGAGAAAGGCGGCACGCATCGCGCGGGGCTCGACGAGATGGACCGGATCCGGACGGCAACAGGCGAGGACCAGCCCCGGAAAACCCCCGCCGCTGCCGATATCGACTAGCACGCCCGGCAGGATATGATCCATCAACTGAAGCGAGTCCGCGATATGGCGCGTATCGACCTCGGCCATGGTCCTGGAAGAGATCAGGTTCTGTGACTGGTTTTCGGCCAGAACCAGATCCCGAAGCCGGTCGAGTCGAGCCTGCGTTTCACGTGAAACAGGCTCGATCACGCCGCCGCTCGCTTGACCGCGACCAGCAGCGCGGTGATCGCCGCGGGCGTGACCCCGGGGAGACGCGATGCCTGCGCGACGGTGGCCGGCTTCGCGACGCTCAGACGCTCGACCATCTCGGTGGACAGGCCCTTGATCGCAGCGAATTCGAGTGTGGCCGGCACGGCGACATCGAGCGTCCGGGAGCGTTCGACATCGCTCCGCTGGCGTTCGACATATGGCCGGTAATGGCGATCGGCGAGAAGCTCCGCGAAGAGCGGGTCGTCGCGGTCGGACAGAAGACCATCCCCGCCGCGATCGAGGCTCGCGGCGATCCGTTCTCGCCGATCCCGACGATCGAGGAGCGACTTCGCAGCGTCGGGGTCCAGGCATCCGCTCGCCAATGCGATCTCGCCCAACCGCGCCTCGGCGTTGTCGGCGCGCAGCGATAGCCGATATTCGGCGCGCGCGGTCAGCATCCGGTACGGCTCGGCGACGCCGTGGAGCGTGAGGTCGTCGATCATCACACCGATATAGCTTCGATGGCGTTCCAGCCTGGGCGACTCGACGTCCAGCACCGCGGCGGCAGCGCCCAGACCCGCGACGAGGCCCTGTCCGGCAGCCTCCTCATAGCCGGTCGTGCCGTTGATCTGCCCGGCAAGATAGAGTCCGGGGATATCGCGCACGCCGAGGGAGCCGGTCAATGCACGCGGATCGACATGGTCATATTCCACCGCATAGCCGGGCACCGCGACGACCGCGTGCTCGAGCCCGGGGATGGTGCGGATCATCGCCTGCTGGGTTTCGGCGGGGAGCGATGTCGATAGACCGTTGGGATAGATCAGGCTTCCATCCAGCGTCTCGGGTTCGAGAAAGACCTGATGCCCGTCACGATCGCCGAACCGGACCACCTTGTCCTCGATCGACGGGCAATAACGCGGCCCCTTCCCTTCGATCGCGCCGGTGAACAGCGGCGAGCGATGCGAGGCCGCGCGGATGATGTCGTGCGAGGCCAAGCTCGTCCGGGTGACGCCGCAGAACACCGCCGGGTTCCGGCGCGGCGCGCTGTTCGGCGACATCGTCCAGTCGTCAGGATCGCTTGCCTGACGATCGACCCGTGACCAGTCGATCGTTCTGCCGTCGAGCCTCGGCGGCGTGCCGGTCTTGAGTCGGCCGACGACGAGACCGAGATCGCGGAGTTGCCGCGCAAGCCGATGTGCGCCCGGCTCGCCGAGACGGCCCCCATCGATACGCTCCTCGCCCCGGAACAGGCGGCCACCAAGGAACGTGCCGGTCGCCAGGACGATGGCAGATCCTTCGATCGTCGTGCCGTCCGCAAGGCGAACGCCGCGGGCTGCCGCACCGTGGAAGCACAGCTCATCGACCTCGCCAGAGCGAATCGACAACGATTGCTGCGCCGCGAGTCGGCGCTGGATCGACCGGCGATACAGCGTCCTGTCCGCCTGGACGCGCGGGCCGTGGACCGCGACGCCCTTGCTGCGGTTGAGCATCCGATAATGGATCGCGGCGTCGTCCGCGCTCCGCGCGATCAGTCCGCCGAAAACATCGACCTCGCGGACGATATGTCCCTTGCCGACGCCGCCAATGGCGGGATTGCAAGACATCGCACCGACGCCGGCGCGGTCGATTGCGATCAGCAGGGTCCGGCAGCCGCGCCGCGCTGCCGCCGATGCTGCCTCGCACCCGGCATGGCCGCCGCCGACGACGATGACATCGAAGCTCTCAGCCACACGAGTGTTCCACGTGAAACGCTATTTGCCGAGGCAAAAGCGCGAGAAAAGCGTGTCGAGCAGATCCTCGACACCGGCCCGGCCGGTTAGCAGGTCGAGCGCGCGAAGTGCAATTCTCAGATGCTCGGCGACGATCACCAGATCGTCTTCCTGCGCCGCACGCGCGAGCGAACCGGCGACGATATCCAGACCGGCACGTTGCCGCGCGTTGAGCGCGACTTCCCGCTCGCGGGGCAGCAGCGTTTCGGCACGGTCCCGCAGAAGCCCGCGAAGCGATGCCATGCCCGCTCCGCTCACCGCGCTCACCGCGATCTCGTCGCCGCGGTCGCCGCCGAGATCGGCCTTTGCGTGGATCGCGATGCGATGGGCCGCCGACCGTGCGCCATCGGACAGGTCGATCACGATGTCGGCCAGCGACTCGGCGGACCGCGCGCGATCGATGCCGATGCGCTCGACCGGATCGTCGGTCTCGCGGATACCGGCGGTGTCGGTGAACAGGAACGGCACCCCGTCCAGAGACACCGTGCGCTCGATCGCGTCGCGTGTCGTGCCCGCGATCGATGAGACGATCGCGGCGTCGCTGCAGACCAACGCGTTGAACAGCGTCGATTTGCCCGCGTTCACCGGTCCGACGATCGCGACGCGAATGCCGTCGCGAAGACGTTCGGCGCCGGGGCGCGACAGCACCCCGGCGATCTCGTCGCGCAGCGTCAGCAGCGATGTCGCGAGATCGCGCGGCGCTCCGTGATCCTCGTCGTCGTAATCGAGCGTCCGCTCGATCGCCGCGGCCGCCGCGAGCAGCCGTCCGGTCCATCCCTCGATCTCGCGGCTGAACGCGCCTGTCGCGCGCAGGACTGCCTCACGGCGCTGCGCCTCGGTTTCCGCGGCGAGGAGATCGGCGAGGCCCTCCGCCTCGTTGAGATCGAGCCGTCCGTTGAGCACCGCGCGACGCGTGAATTCGCCCGGCTCGGCATGGCGCAGCCCGATCGCCTCCAGCGCGCGCGAGACCGCGGCGATGACGGCGATGCCGCCATGGAGATGGAGCTCGGCGACATCCTCTCCGGTCGCGCTTCGCGGTCCCGGGAACCACAGGATCAGCGCGCGATCGAGAATGTCCCCGCCATCGGATCGCACGGTCCGCACCGTCGCCTCCCGCGCCGCGGGTACCGACCCGACCAGCCGCGCCAGGGCCGGATGGGCGCCGGGGCCGCTGATCCGCATGACCGCGATCGCAGCGGGCGGTCGTCCGCTGGAGACCGCGAAGATCGTGTCGTCGGCCATCTATTTCTCGGTGGGCGCACCGCTCATACGATCGACGAGCTGCCGCCACATCGCCATGCCCGCCTCACCCATCGGGCTCCATGTCCGCATCATCGACTGGATCATCTCCGGGGTGACCCCCTGCTCCACCGCGCCGCGCAAGCGCGACACATAGGCTTCGTGGATCGGCGCCATGTCGGGCAGACCCATGAAGCGCCGCGCCTCCTCGGGCGTACAATCGACATCGACGGTGATCTTCATCGTGTCCTATTACTCCACCACGCGGATCGGGCCAAGCGGCGCCGCCGCGATGGGAGAGACGACGATCATGGATGCCTGGCGGATCGTGGCGCATCGCACCGGCGGACCCGAGGTGCTGGAACGCGAGGCGTTCGATCCGGGCTCGCCCGGCGCCGACGAGGTGCTGATCGAGCATCGTGCGATCGGCGTCAACTTCATCGACACCTATCACCGCTCCGGCCTGTATCCGGTCGGGTTGCCGCTCGTGCCCGGGAGCGAGGCGGCGGGGCAGGTCGTGTCCTGTGGCGAGGCGGTGCGCGACGTCGCGGTCGGCGATCGTGTCGCCTATGTGCTCGGCCCGCCGGGGGCCTATGCGACGCACCGTGTCGTCGGCGCGGATCGCCTGATCCGATTGCCCGAGGCGATCTCGGACGAGGCGGCGGCGGCCGTGCTGCTCAAGGGCTGTACGGTCGAGATGCTGGCGGAACGCTGCGCCCCCGTCCCGCGCGGCGGCTGGGCGCTGGTCCATGCCGCGGCGGGCGGTGTGGGCAGTATGCTGGTGCCCTGGCTGGCCTCGCTCGGTGTCCGGGTGATCGCGCACGCCGGATCGGCGGACAAGGCGGAACGCGCCAAGGCTGCGGGCGCGGAGCTGGTGTTGTCCTGCGCGATGGACGATCTCGCCGCCGCGGTGCGCGACGCGACCAACGGCGCCGGGGTCCGCGTCGTGTATGACGGGGTGGGCCGTGCGAGCTGGCAGGCGTCGGTCGGCGCGCTCGCCCGGCGTGGCATGTTGGTGAGCTTCGGCAACGCATCGGGAACGCCCGAGCCGTTCGGCGTGCTCGATCTGATGCGTGCCGGCTCGCTGTTCGTCACCCGGCCGACGCTGGGCGACTATCTGGCGACCGCCGCGGAACGCGATCGCTCCGCCGCACGATTGTTCGATATGATTACCGCCGGCGTGGTCGGCGCCGAGCCGGGCCGGCGATTCGCGCTCGCCGACGCGGCACAGGCGCACCGCGCGCTGGAAGCGCGCGAAACGGTCGGGCCATCGGTGTTGATTCCCTAGCGGATCCGCAGCGCGTCGCCGGGCACCAACACCGCGAGCAGCTGTGTCATCACCTCGCGCGTCACCGCGACGCAGCCCGCGGTCGTATCGCCCTCGCGCAGATGCAGGAAGATCGCGCTGCCCCCGCCCGGCTCGGGCGGCGCATCGTTGTGGCCGAGCGTCACGATCGCGTCGTAGAGCCCGTCGTCGCGCCACAATCGCTCGGCCGATCGGGGGTGCGGGTGCCGGATCGGGCGGTTATAGGCTGCGTCGGACGGGTCGTCGGACCAGCCGTCCGCGGTGCGCAGCCAGCGCCAGGGCAGCCGCGCCGGTGGTGCGAAGCCCCGATCCGGGCGGAGCAGCACGGTGCGGATCGGCCAGCAGCCGAGCGGCGTGCGACCGTCGCCCTCGCGCTTGGCATCCGCGGCGCAGGCGCCGCCGCGGCCGATCGCGCAGGGCACCGGATCGCCGCCGATCGCGATCGTCCGGGTAGCGGCATCGACGGTGACGATCACAGGCGATGCCCGGTACGATCGCGCTTGGTGTCGAGATAGCCGGCATTGTGGACATTGGCGGCGATGCGGTGCGGCAGCCGCTCGACCACCGCGATCCCCGCCGCGGTGAGCCCGGCGACCTTGGCCGGATTGTTGGTCAGCAGCCGGACGCGATCGATACCGAGCAGGCCGAGCATCCGCGCCGCGGTGCCGAAATCACGGCTGTCGATCGCGAAGCCGAGCCGGAGATTGGCGTCGACCGTGTCGAAGCCCTGGTCCTGCAGCGCATAGGCGCGCAGCTTGTTGACCAGCCCGATGCCGCGCCCCTCCTGACGCAGATACAGCAGCACGCCCCACCCTTCCGCGACGATCGCCGCCAGCGCATGATCGAGCTGCGGCCCGCAATCGCATTTGAGCGATCCGAACACGTCGCCGGTCAGGCACTCGCTGTGGAGGCGGACAAGCGGCGGCCGATCCGCCCGCGGCGTGCCGACCACCAGCGCGACATGCTCGACCGCCTCCTCGGCGGAGCGGAACGCGACGATCTCGGCCAGGCCGGTGCCGGCGATCGGCAGGCGTGCGCGCGAGGCGATCTCGAGCCGCGACGGCAGATCGTAATCGAGGATCGCCTGCGCGCCGACCTCGGTCGGGTCGAGCGGTGGCGCGCTGCCGACGAAGAAGGCGGGCAGCAGTCCGGCGAGCCGCGCGAGCTTGATCGCGGCCCCCGCCGCCGCGGTGCCGCCGCTCGCCACGGGGCGCAGCGCGCCGCAGGCCGGCCGGTCCCGGTCGAGCCCGGGGTCGGCGAGCGCGCTGACGGTTTCGAGCGTGAGCCACGGCGCCGCGGCCAGCCGGATCGCCCCGCCGCCGGGCGCGACCGGCCCGGCGAGATCGAGCGTCGCCGCGCGTTCGGGAGACAGCAGCACGTCGGCGGCGTCCCCGCCCGGCAGCGCGGCGAGGCGCGCGGCATCGCTGGTCTCGACCGCGAGCAGCACCAGCGTTCCATCCGCGCCCGCGATCGTCACCGGCCAGCCGCGCCGACACGCATCGATCGCGCGCGCCACCGCGCGGAAATCGCTCACCAGTCGAACTCGGTCAGGATCGGGATGTGATCGGACGGCTTGAGCCACGATCGGCACGACTCGTGGACGCGGTGCGCGATCGCGGTCGGCGCCAGCGCCGGGCTCGCCCACATGTGATCGAGCCGGCGCCCGCGATCCGAGGCGGCCCAGTCCCGCGCGCGATAGCTCCACCAGGTGAACAGTCGCGCCGGCGCGGGGACGAAGTGCCGGCCGAGATCGACCCAGCCATGCGCCGCCTGCAGCCGCGCCAGCGCCTCGATCTCGATCGGCGTATGGCTGACCACGTCGATCAGCTGGCGATGGCTCCAGACATCGCATTCGAGGGGCGCGATGTTGAAATCGCCGACGATCACGGTGGGCTCGGCGAGCGTTTCGGACCAGCGCGTCATGCGCTCGACGAAGGCGAGCTTCTGCGCGAACTTGGGGTTGCGCGCGGGATCGGGGATGTCGCCGCCCGCGGGCACGTAGACATTCTCCAGCCGGACCCCGTTGGGCAATCGCGCGCCGACATGCCGCGCCTCGCCATTGTCCTGCCAGTCATGCCGACCGGGATCGCCGAGCGGCAGCCGGCTGAGAATCGCGACGCCGTGATGCATACGCTGCCCGGCGACCGCGCGATGGACATAGCCCAGCCGCTCGAAGATCGGGTGCGGGAACAGCCCGTCCTCGACCTTGGTCTCCTGCAGGCACAGGATGTCGGGCGCCGTCTCGGTCAGGAAGCGCGCGACGATATCGATCCGGAAGCGGACCGAATTGATGTTCCAGGAGACGATCGACACGGTCATGGCAGCGGCGATGTAAGGGTGCGGATCGACAAACGCCACCAACGGAAAGGCCCCCGCTCCGGGGGCATGGAGCGAGGGCCGACCTGGCGTTCGTCACGCAGGCTAAGCCGCAGGGTGGTTCGTCCCGGATAACAGGGGGGAAGTCCGGAACGGCCCCGCGACCGCAGAGGCCGTCTACGACCGCGAGTCTGTCGCCAGGATGAACGATGACAGCGCTCGGCATGACGACGTTCGTGCCGTCCCTGTCCGCGCACGGACCGCCGCTACTTGCGCGGGCCGGTCGGGCGCGGGTCGGTCCAGCGGAACGCCGAATCGTCGATCGTCCCGTTGAAGCGCTGGTCCGCGAGCCGGACGGTCGTCCGGTTCCCCTGGGCGTCGAGCACCGTCCACCCGACCGGGACCAGCCCCGCCGGCGCGCCGCCCTGCCGCTGGAAGGCGATGGTGATCGTGCCGTATTCGCGGTGCTTGGGGTCGCGCCCCTCGATCAGCAGCATGTCGGGGCTGCCCGAAGGCACGACGTGCGCAAAGGCGGCGATGTCGCGATCGGGATCGAGCAGCAGCGCGAGCGGGGTGTTGCCGATCGGCCAGCGCGACACCTGCTTGACCTGATAGTCGATCATCGTCAGCGCCTTGCCGTCGCCGACGACGAGCAGCGGCACGCCCTTCTGATACTGGAAGCGGATCCGTCCGGGGCGCTTGAGCTGGACCGTGCCGCTCACGCTGCGTCCGCGCGCATCGGTCTGGACGAATGAGGCGGTCATCGTCTGTACCGCGCGGAGATGCTGGTGAACCTGCTCGAGGTCGGGGGAGGTCTGCGCGGCGACGATCGCCGGCGCGCAGACCAGCGCGAGCGCGATCAATGGACGGAACGGGGGCATCGATTACTCCGGAAGGTGGGCGCCTGGTACGGCTGGCGCCTTGAATGCGTGCTGAACCCGGACGGACCGGGTTCGATCCGATACCCGACCGGCGGCGCGCCGAATCCCGCCATGGCGATGCCGCAATCGGCGCGCACGGTTCCGTCGTGCCGTTCTCCGTTCTGATCGCGCTTCAGGCCGCAACTGTCGTCGTTCCGGCGGACGATGCACGCGGATGCCCCGATCGCTCGGACGAGATCGTGGTCTGCCACAAGGCGATCGACCCCGGCCGCTATCGCCTGCCGATGCGCGGCGACGACCGTCCCGTTCCGGCCGGTCCGCCGCGCGCCGAATGGGGTCTGGGTAACGGCGTACGCATGGGGCTGGAAGCGCAGAGCCAGGCGATGCCGCAAGGCGCGATCAGCAATCGCGCGATGGCGACCGTCAAGATCCCGTTCTAGCTCCGCGCCTCAAACCGGCTGCCCGTCGCGGTCGATCAGCACTTCGCGGCGGCCGACATGGTCGGGGCTGCCGACCTTGCCTTCCTTCTCCATCCGCTCGATCAGCCGCGCCGCCGAATTGTAGCCGATGCGCAGCTGGCGCTGGACATAGCTGGTCGATGCCTTCTGCGACGAGGCGACGACCTCGACCGCCTTGCGATACAGCGCGGCGTCGGGCGAATCGTCGTCGGCGGGCGCGCCGTCCATCGCGAAGCTGCCATCCTCGGGCTCCTCGGTGACCGCGGCGATATAGTCGGGCGCGCCCTGCCCGCGCCAGTGATCCGCCACCGCGCGGACCTCCTCGTCGCTGACGAACGGCCCGTGGACGCGCGCCACCTGCTTGCCGCCGGGCATGTAGAGCATGTCGCCCTTGCCCAGCAGCTGCTCGGCGCCCTGCTCGCCGAGGATCGTGCGCGAATCGATCTTGCTGGTCACCGAGAAGCTGATCCGCGTCGGCAGGTTCGCCTTGATGACGCCGGTGATGACGTCGACCGAGGGGCGCTGCGTCGCCATGATGAGGTGGATGCCCGCCGCGCGCGCCTTCTGCGCGAGCCGCTGGATCAGGAATTCGACCTCCTTGCCCGCGGTCATCATCAGGTCGGCGAGCTCGTCGACGATCACCACGATCTGCGGCAGCGTCTCGAAGTCGAGCTCCTCCTCCTCGTAGAGCGGATGCCCGCTGTCGGCATCGTAGCCGGTCTGCACGCGCCGCCCGAGCCGCTGGCCCTTGGACTTGGCGATCTTCACCTTGTCGTTGAACGAGGCGAGGCTGCGCACGCCCACCGAAGACATCATCCGGTAGCGCTCCTCCATCGTCTCGACCGCCCATTTGAGCGCGCGCACCGCCTTGGCGGGCTCGGTGACGACCGGCGAGAGCAGGTGCGGGATGCCGTCGTAGATGCTGAGTTCGAGCATCTTTGGGTCGATCATGATCATCTTGCACTGATCGGGATCGCGTTTGTAGAGCAGCGACAGGATCATCGTGTTGAGCCCGACCGACTTGCCCGATCCGGTGGTGCCCGCGATCAGCAGATGCGGCATCGGCGCGAGATCGGCGATCACCGGATCGCCCGCGATGTTCTTGCCGAGGATCAGCGGCAGCTGCGCGGTCTGGTCGTCGAACGCCTCGGAAGCGACGAGTTCGGACAGCACCACCGATTCGCGCCGCGCGTTGGGCAGCTCGATGCCGATCACCGAGCGGCCGGGGATCGTCGCGACGCGCGCCGACAGCGCCGACATGTTGCGCGCGATGTCGTCGGCAAGCGCGATCACCCGGCTCGCCTTGATGCCGGCGGCGGGCTCGAGCTCGTACATCGTCACCACCGGGCCGGGGCGGACCTCGACGATGCGGCCCTTGACGTGGAAATCGTCGAGCACCGTCACCAGCAGCTGCGCGTTGCGCTCGAGGCCGGCCTTGTCGACCGCGTGGCCGGTGGTCTGCGGCACCGGCGCGAGCAGGTCGATCGAGGGCAGCCGGTACTTGTCGCGCAGGTCCAGCGATGCCTGGGGCGAGCCGTCGCCGCGCCGCGTCGTCCCGGGGC
>CAZZZX010000043.1:0-11917 GCA_964658585.1 uncultured Novosphingobium sp. | reverse complement strand
TGCAGGTGGTGGCATTGGTGCCCGTCGCCGGGCCGGTGCCCCCGCCGATCATCGTCGTGATGCCCGACGAGATCGCCTCCTCGACCTGCTGCGGGCAGATGAAGTGGATATGCGCGTCGACGCCGCCCGCGGTCACGATCTTGCCCTCGCCGGCGATGATCTCGGTGCCCGGACCGATGACGATCGTGACGCCCGGCTGGATATCCGGATTGCCCGCCTTGCCGATCGCGGCGATGCGGCCGCCGCGCAGACCGATGTCGGCCTTCACGATGCCGCTGTGATCGAGGATGACGGCGTTGGTGATGACGGTGTCGACCGCACCCTCGGCGCGGCTGCGCTGGCTCTGGCCCATGCCGTCGCGAATCACCTTGCCACCGCCGAATTTCACTTCGTCCCCGAGCGTCGTGGCGTCGCGCTCGATCTCGATGATCAACGCGGTATCGCCAAGCCGCAACCGGTCGCCGACAGTCGGGCCATACATCGCCGCATAGGCCGGGCGGGACATGCGGTAGGCCATCAGTCGAGCGCTCCCATCACGTCGCCCCGAAACCCGATCACCCGCCGCGCACCACGCATCGGCACGAGCTGGACGGTCCGCTTCTGGCCGGGTTCGAAGCGCACCGCGGTGCCCGCGGGAATATCGAGCCGATGGCCGAGTGCGGCGGCGCGATCGAAGGCGAGAGCCGGATTGGTCTCGGCGAAGTGATAATGGCTGCCGACCTGGATCGGGCGGTCTCCCGCGTTGGCCACCATGAGCGCGATGACGGGCATGCCCTGGTTCAGGACGTGCTCGCCGGGCGCGGCGAGGATTTCTCCCGGGATCATCGCGTGCACATCATCGAATGGGATGGTGGACGGTGACGAGCTTGGTCCCGTCGGGAAACGTCGCCTCGACCTGGACGTCGGGGATCATCTCGGCGATCCCGTCCATCACCTGGTCGCGCCCCAGCACATGTGCGCCCGCCTCCATCAGCGAGGCGACGCTGCGTCCATCGCGCGCACCCTCCGCGACGAAATCGGAGATCAACGCGATCGCCTCGGGATAGTTGAGTTTCACGCCACGCTCGAGTCGGCGCCGCGCGACCATCGCCGCCGTCGCGATCAGGAGCTTGTCCTTCTCTCTGGGGGTGAGTTTCATGGCGCTAGCAGCTCCAGACGCGTGGAAGTCGCCGCGCGCCGCGCAGGCAGGCGAGCGCGGGCAGCAGCGCCCGGCGCAGCGCCTGGCCATCATCCGCTACGAAGCGCGCCACGAGAAGCCCGTTCCAGCTCGACGCCGCCGACCAGCCGGTCGTCTCGTCCCGGGCGGCACGTAACGCCTCGAGCCGCGCCCCGGCATCGGGCTCGACGAGCAGGATCGTCGCGACCGCCGCGGCGCCGTCGCCGACCGCGGGAAGCGCGAGCATCGCCTGCGGATTCCCATCGAGACGCAGGGTATCGGCATAGACCAGACGACCGTCGCGCCGGACCCGCCAGCGATCGACCAGACCGCCATTCGCCATCCCCTCGCCCCGGGCGGTGCGACCGAACAGCAGCGCCTCGACCGCGAGGAAGCGGGAGCCGCCATCAAGTTCGATCGTCAACGTGCGGTCGAGCGTCGCACCGTCGAATAGAATCGTCTCCTGCGGCAGCCATTCGGCATCGGCGCGAGGGCCGACGGCGATGGTCGTGCGCACCCGCGCCGGCGCGTCGATCGCGCGATAGACCTTTTCCGCGGCCTGCGTCGTGACGGTGGCGACCGCGCCCTCGGTCCAGCCGATCTCCTGATCGATCGTATCGCCACCGGCGAGGCCGCCGCCTGTGTTGATCAGCACCGCCTCGACGCGCTCGCCCGGATCGACGCGCGGCAGCCGCGCGCGCAGGCAACCGCTCTGATAGCCCGCCATTAGCCGCGTGACGTCGTCCACGCGCGCAAAGCTCAGCGACAGGCTGCCGGCGCTACGGATCGCCGCGATCGGCGTCGGTGCGATCATGCTCGTCCCCGGCGCGGCACCTGATTGCGCCGCGTTCCCGTCATCGCCTGCCGCACCCCGCAGGTGAAGCACGATCTCGCCGGATCAAGACGGCGCGCGCTTATGGTCAAGACGATGCGCCGGGGGAAGTCGATCCGCGCCGCCCGCCGAAATCGAGGCCGATCCATGCAACCGCTCTCGACCACGCCCGCGCCGGCACCGTCGCGGCTGGGCACGGGGTGCGCCGAGATCTGCCGTCGCTACCGCACCCGGCGCGGGCCTGACCCGCTCGACCGAGGTCGGCGACGACCTGTTCCCCGGCAAGGACCGCAACCCGCACGACTTCTTCGCAGCGCCGCGGCCGTTCGAGGGCAGTTCGACTATAGCTGTGACAGGGTGATGCGCAGCTTCGAGCAGTCGCTGCTGCGCCTCGGCGCCATCGCGGTCGACCGGCTGTTCGTCCATGATCTCGATGTCGCCAGTCATGGCGACGCGCTCGGGATGCACTGCAGCGCGCTGCTCGACGGCGGGCTTCGATCGACGATGGCGACAAGATACGCAAACCCGCGCGCCATCGGCACTTGGGCAATGTCGGTCGCCCATGCCCGGAAGGCACGACGTCGCACGCGCTTATGGAGGTATCACATGTTGTGATTTGCCCGACGGCGTCGCGCGCAGCACCTGAGTCACGCGCATCAGTGACGGTGATTTAGCGAAGCGGGAGATGGACCTATATGACTGATGTCAGGCGCGCCGAGTTTCCCATAGACCCGCAATTTGTAGGACGTTGGTCGCCCCGAGCTTTCGACGGGACGGCTCTCGCCCCGGCCGACCTCATGTGTCTTTTCGAGGCTGCCCGTTGGGCGCCGTCGGCGTTCAACGTGCAGCCATGGCGATTCCTGTACGCAACGCGCGATGACGAACAATGGCAGCGTTTTCTCGGTCTGCTCGTGCCGTTCAACCAGTCCTGGGCGCGAAATGCCGGGGCTCTCATCATAGTCCTGTCGGATTCGCTGACGACGGACCCGGACGGCGGACTAAAGCAATCGCACAGCAACAGCTTCGATGCCGGTGCTGCCTGGGGAAATTTGGCGCTACAGGCGTATCGGATGGGTCTTCACAGTCATGCCATGACCGGAATTGATCTCGATGCCGTACGCAACACCTTGAGCGTGCCGGAACGTTACCGAGTGGAATGTTCCATTGCAGTGGGTCGGATTGGCAACGCCACAACCTTGCCCGAAAGCCTGCGCGGGCGCGAGATGCCCAGCGGTCGGCGAACGGTGGCCGAGATCGCGTTCGCTGGCGATTTCCCGGAGGAGCGCCATGATCGCCCCTAGCTTGCCCGTTACCCGGTCCGTCCGGTCGACATCCTCACGACGATCGACCTCCTGACGACCAGGCCGATCTCGCCCCCCGTCAATTCGCTTCCGAAGCCTGAGGAAACCATATGCCCGCACGTCCCCCCGCTGATCCCGCGCAGCAGATTCTCTGGCTGATTGACCGCGCCGAGATCACCGAACTCTTCCACGCCTTCGCACGCGCGATCGACGAGAAGGATCAGGCCGCCTATGCCGAGACCTTTGCCGAGGATGGCTCGGTGACGCTCCCGCACGGCAAATATGAAGGCCGCGAGGCGATCAGGGCCATGCGCGGTCCGCCGCCGCATTGGGGGACGCATCACATTCAGGGCAATCACCAGATCACGGTCGACGGCGACCGCGCGACCGCGCGCGCCTATGTCATCGCCAGTCACACCTTCGAGAAGACGGTGCTGAGCGAAAATGCTCGCGCCGGCGGGTGGTATGACGCAACATTGTCGCGCACGCTTGAGGGCTGGCGGTTCAAGAGCATCGCACTTACGGTCGTATGGAACACCGGCGAGATGATCCGCGGCGGGCCGCCGGGCGGCGGGATGCCGCCGGCGAAAGGAGACGCCGCTTGAGCCTGCACCAGATCACGCGCGTGCGCCACGAACTGCGTCGCCGTACGCTGACCGTCTCGCAGATCGAAGACCTTAACCCGGGGATGCGGCGCATTCATTTCACGTGCCCCGATTTGGCCGATTTCCCGAGCGTCGGGTTCGACGACCATATCAAAATGTTCGTCCCCGGCACCGCCGCACCGGGCGAGCGTGGCACCATGCGCGACTTCACGCCGCGCCGCTTCGACAAAGCCGCCGGCACGATCGCGCTTGATTACGCGCTCCACGAAGCGGGACCAGCGATCGCCTGGGCGATTGCGGCCAAGGTCGGAGACACGCTGGAGATCGGCGGCCCGCGCGGATCAGCGATCGTGCCCGACGATTTCGACTGGTACTGGCTGATCGGCGACGAGACCGCCCTGCCCGCGATCGGCCGGCGGCTGGAAGAGTTGCGTGCCGGCGTGCCGGTCACGACGATCGTGCTGGTGGGCGATGCGGGCGAGGCGCAGCATATCGCGACCGACGCCGACTGGTCGCCGCACTGGATCGCGCGCGGCGACACCGACGATGCAGCGACGCTGATCGCGGCGCTCGCAGACCTGCCGTTACCGCAAGGCGACGGTCATGTGTGGATCGCCGCCGAAGCAGGCGCGGCACGCGCGGTGCGTGGTGCGATCGAAGCCAAGGGCCATCCGCGCGGATGGCTCAAAGCTTCGGGCTATTGGCAACGCGGCGATCCGGGCGTCCACGTCAAACTCGACGACTGAAGGTTGCCCTATGCGCCCGACACGCGATCGCATGCGACAGAACGGATATTTTCGAGCAGCCAGCCGATCACCGGCTCGTTCGCGCGATAATTCTGCCACTGCGCGACGAAGTCGATCGTCGGCGTTTGCACCGGCACCGGCAGTACGGTGACGGGCAGCATCGTCGCGCAGAGCCGTGCATAGCGGGTCAACGTCGTCACGATCAGGTCGGTGCCGATGATGGCGTGCGGCAGCGTCGTATAGCTACTTGCCCGCGCGACGATATTCTGGCCTTCGGACAGGTGAAAAAGCGCGGTGCCGACCGGGTGCGCGAGCCGCTCCTGCGGATGGCTGATGCTGACATGGCGTCCGTCGAGGAAGTCGCGCTCCGTCAATCCCGCGCCATGACGTCCATCGCGCCAGACCATGCAACTCATCGTCTCGCTGAACAGTCTTTCGCACGCGAACTCGCTTGATGCGAACGGCTCGGCGACGATCGCGACGTCGAGCGGCTGACGGAAAAGCGCATCGACCGACTGGTAGGCGAACGGCGCGGACTCGATCCGCATCAAGGGCGCCTCGTTGGTGATCCGCGCCAGCAGCGGGCCGAGGATGATCAGTTCGACCACGTCGGGCGCAGCGATACGCACCGTGCCTTCGTCGGTCGCCGGCTCGAAGCCCGGCGAAAGATCGATGACCTCGCGCGAGGCCTGCAAGATCTGCCGGACGCGCGGACGCAGCGCAAGCGCGAGGGCGGTCAGTCGCGTTTCACCGCCCTGATAGACCACCAGATCGTCGCTGAACACGCCACGCAGCTTCTTCAGCGAGACGCTCATCGCGGGCTGCGTGAGGTGCGTCTTGCGGGCCGCCTCGGTTAGCGTGCCACTATTCAGGATGGCATCCAGCGCAAAAAAAAGGTTGAGATTGAAGCGATCCAGCGTCGTCCTCCACGATCGATCGCGCGGCTATGTCATCCTTTTCGGTGTGGCGAAAGCACCGTGATCGCCGAGCCCAATCGCTTTTATATCACCATAGCCCTTTTGCATTGGACCCCGCGACGTGCGTGCGAGAGCTTGAGACCAACCGGGATCAACCCGGAGCGCGCTGCACGCGGCCGCGCAGAGGGAGGATGGTCGATGAGGCATTCTTTATTGTTGGGTGTGAGTGCACTTACCCTGGGTGCCACGGGTGCGGGCGCGCAAACCACCGTGATACCGTCACCGCCAACCCCGGTCGATCAGGCCGTACCCGCCGGGCAACCGGTACCGACGTCGGCCATCGAACAAAGCGCCCAAGCCAATGCGCATGATAGCGGACTGGCGGACATCATCGTTACCGCGACCAAGGTCGAGACGACGCTCCAGAAGACACCGCAGGCTATCCAGACGATCGACGGCGGTACGCTCGCACGCCAGGGCGTCAGCAGCGCACAACAGCTCAACAAGCTGGTCGGCGGGTTGCAGATCGAATCGAACGGATCCGCCTCGTCGATCTTCATCCGCGGCGTCGGCTCGCGCGTCCTGACCACGAGCAGCGACCCGGCGATCGCGTTCAGCGTCGACGGCGTGTATTACGCGCGGCCGCTCGGTACGAGCGCGACGCTGTTCGACCTGTCGCGGGTCGAGGTCGTCAAGGGGCCGCAGGGCACGCTCTATGGCCGCAACGCGACGGGCGGCGCGGTCAACGTCATCACCAATCACCCGCAACTGGGCGTGCGATCGATGGATGGCGAGATCGAGGTCGGCGATTACCAGTCCGTCCGTACCATGGTCGGCGTCAATCTGCCGATCGGCGACAACCTGGCGATACGTCTTGCGGGCCAGACGCTCTACCACAAGGGTTACCTGAGCGATGGCTATGATGACGCGGATACCAAGTCCGCGCGCGCCAGCCTGTACTACAAGCCCAGCGACCGCTTCTCGCTCTATATCTCGGGCGACTATGCGCATCAGGGCGGCCAGGGGCCGGGCGCCGTGCCCGTCGGCCCGGGCGCGGACAACAACGCGCTGACGACGCGGTTCGTGGTGCCGGGCGCGCCCTATACCGGGCCGTCCGACCCGCGGATCAACGCCTTCCTCCACGCGGCGACGCCCGCGACCGCGATCCCGTTGCCGTTCCCCGGCACCTATTGCATCGGCGTGCCGCTGAACGGCTTGTCCGTCGCCGGATCGCCCGCAGTGCTGACCTGCGGCAATCCGTTGGGCGCTGCGAGCAACCAGGCCAATGGTTACGAGGACAATGACTTCTACGGCGCCAACGTTACCGCAAATCTGGATGTCGGGATCGGCAACCTGACCGCGGTGGGCGGCTATCGCGGCAGCAAGGTCAATTCGCTGTTCTCGGTCGATGCGAGCCCGCAGTTCAATACCGACCGTATCAACCAGTTCACCGGCGAGCTACGTCTCGCCTCGAAACCGAACGTCGGCAGGCTCAAATGGCTGATTGGCGGCTTCTACCTGCATGAAAAGCAGGATGCGGTGACGATCAACTCGCTCAACAACAGCGGCATCAGTAATCCGATCGCGACGCCCGGTTCGGCGCTTCCCGCGACCGCCTGCCTCGGCCCCTTCGATCCGGACGGCCCGGGCCCCGCATCGGCGGTTCCCGGCATCTGCCTGGCGAACGCGGTGGCGCAGTCGGCTTTCCAGGTCGTCGATCCCGATATCGTCAATGCGACGGAGGCCGCTTTCGGTCAGGCGACCTATTCGCTGGCCGATTGGGCCCGCCTGACCGGCGGCATCCGCTATACGCATGAGGACAAGAGCGAGACCAACGGCGTCATCACCTCGATCTACAGCGTGCCGGCGGGTGTCGATGTCAGCTTCCCGTCGGAGGGCTCGGTCAAGTACAACAATGTGAGCTATCGCGCCGGAGCGGAGGTCGACATCGCACCGCGATCGATGGTCTATGCGACCTACTCGACCGCGTTCCACGCCGGAGGCTTCAACTTCGGGGTCCGCGACGGTCCGAACCAGTATGAATACAAGCCCGAGAAGGTGAAGAGCTACGTCGTCGGCGTCAAGAACCGCTTCCTCGACAACAGGCTCCAGATCAACGTCGAAGGTTTCTGGCTGGATTACAACAACTACCAGCAGAACAATTTCGGCCGGGTCAATGACGGGTCGCTGGCGTGCAGCCAGCTTATGATCGCCATGTCGTGTCCGCTGACGTTGCGGACGGAAAATGCCGCCACGGCACGCGTCCGCGGCGTCGAGGGCGACATCGTGCTGGCGCCGATGCGCAACACGACGCTGAACGTGAACATCCTCTACAATGACGCCAAGTTCACCAATTTCTCGCTGCCAGACGCGTTCGGCGGACCGCCCGCGGTCTATGACGGACGGCGCATTCCGGGTTCGGTCCCCTGGACGGTGACCGGCGGAATCAATCAGGCGTTCCCGCTCGCGAACGGCGCGCGCATCGTTGCCGATATACGCACCCAGTTCAAATCAAGTGCCTATCTATGGTTCACCGATGCGCCGGGGGATTATCAGAAGGGCTATACCAGGACCGACATCAGCCTGACCTACGAGACCCCGCAAGGCCATCTCAGCCTCACCGGCTTCGTGCGCAACGTCGAGAACAAGGTCACTCTGCTCCAGGGCAGCCCGACGGATACCACCACGGGCGCGGTGTGGACCAACCTCAACCCGCCGCGGACCTTCGGCGCGATCCTGGGCTTCCACTTCTAGGCGGGTCATCCGGGCGACGAGGACCATGCGGAAAAGCCCGTCCGGCAGACCGGACGGGCTTTTTCTGTTTTAAGATATCGTCGTCAGCCCGAAATGAGCGACGTCGCGATCTGGGCCGCCCGTGATGCCACAGGCGAGCCCGCGCACGCACGTCAGCCGGGACGCCGCCCCGGCTCCGGCGAATCCTTCGCGGCGAGGCCCATCGGGCCCCTGGGCGGGCCGCCGGCTGGCATCGGGCCGGCGGCAACGTCGAGCTGGATTTCTGCATCACCCGGCGCGGGGATCGGCGTGCAATCGACGTGAGGCAGGACCTGTTCGACGAACATCCTGTAGTTCGCGTCCCACACCGGCGGGTTGTACGGCCCGAAGCCGAAGCGGGTGTGGACCATCTTGAACCCGGCCGCCTCGTGCGCCTTGAGCACATCGATCACCGTCTGCGGGCTGCCCGCGACCATCCAGCCGCGCACCACCGTCTCGTTCGATTTCTCGACCGGGGTACCGGGCTTGCCGGCCAGCGCGTCGTCCTGCATCTGGCGGAAGGTCCGCTTGTCCTCGCGCCGGTCGAGCAGCGGATGGAACGGCATCATCCGCCCGATCTGCTCCCACGCCGCGTCGTCGGTGTCGGCGACGACGAACTGGTGGTGGACCATCGACTTGTCGATCCGGTCGGCGATGGTCGCTTCGTCATGGCCGCCCTCGACCAGACCTTCACGGAACAGCGCGAGCTTGGCCCCGGCATCCTCGATCGGGCACGGCCCCAGAAACAGGATGTTGCCGTCGACGCCGGCCTGACGGACGAGCGGATCGGTATTGCTGCCGATCGCGATATGCGGATGCGGCTTGCGATAGCTGACCGGCATCAGCCGCCCGTGCATCCCGCCCTTGACCCAGTCGCTCTCGAACTTGACCGGACCGTCGTCCTGCTTGTGGTTCCACAAGGTCTTCAGCGCCGCCATCTTCTCGGCGAAGATCGTGCGCTGCGCCTTGGGATCGAGCCCGAAATTCTCGAAATCGGGCGAAAAGCCGATCCGGCCCGCGCTCATGCCGGCGATGAACCTGCCGTTCGTCAGCTGGTCGAGGAGGTTGATGTCCTCCGCCAGCCGGATCGGGTTGTGATAGGGCAGCGGCAGGATCGTCGTCGCGAACCACGCATCGCCGAGCACCGGCGACAGCCGCGCGCCCATCAGCAGCGGATTGCAGTAGGGCTCGTAATTGTTGAAGTGCTGCTCGCCGAAGGTAATCATCGAGAAGCCGTCGGAGGCGGCCTGCTCGGCACCCTTCAGGCACCAGTCGATCAGCGGTTTGTCGTCGCGTGCGCCGCGAGCGAAGGGGCCCATGAAGATGGCGATATGCATGACCGGGCCCTTTTAGAAGCGGAACAACGCTTGCGCGTTGTGGTCGAGGATGGCGGTCTTCTCGGCGGTTGAGAGATAGGGGTTGGTCTCGAGATAGGTCACCGCCTCGGTGAGGCTGGCGAAGATCTCGTCCGAGCCGAGCAGCAGCCGGTCGGTGCCGTAGCTTTTCTGGACGAGCAGCATCGCTTCCGGAATGTCCTGAACGCTCGTGTCGTACCAGAATTCGCGGAATAGCCGCATCGGATCGTCGACCGTGACCGGCATATTGTCGACATAGCTGTAGAAATTGGCCGCCACCGCGCCCGCCGCGCGCGTGGTCAGGCCGCGCACCAGGTTCCGTTTGATCCGTTCCCACATATAGGGAAGGTAGCCGCCGCAGACCGCGAAGATGAATTCGATGTCTGGATAGCGCGTGCTGAGCCCCGAATAGGCGATCCGCTGCGCGGTGATCTGCAGTTGCGCCATCGATCCGGCGGCCATCGACAGATTATATTCCTTCATCCCCGGATGGCCGCAGCTGTGCGCGCCGACCGGATGGACATAGGCCTTGGCCTTGCGGCGGTTGAGCTCGGCCCAGAACGGCTCGAATTCGGGGTCGTCGAGCGGTCGCTCATGGTAGAAACAGGCGAAGCAGATGCCGGCGAAGTTCAGCTCGTCGAGGCAGCGGATCGCCTCGGCGATCGCTTCGTCGACATAGGGTAACGGCACCCAGCCGAACGCACGGAAGCGTCCGCCGGTCTGCCTGACCGTCTCGGCATAGATGTCGTTGGCGAAGCGCGCGCCCTCGACCGCGCCGGCGAGGTTGTGGACCTGCGTGTCGAGCCCGACTGCGGACAGGATCTGGTGATCGCACCGATTGTCGTCGAGCGCCTTCAGCCGCGTGGTCAAGTCGTTCGACTGGCCCGAATGGCGGGCATGGCCGAGCCCCAGCTCGACGAGCTTGTCGGTGTATGCGGTCGGAAAATAGTGCGCGTGGACGTCGATGCGCATGAAGCCGCTCCCAGGGTGTTTTACCGGTTATCGAGCGTGCTTTCCGCGCTTCGCGACGGCTTGCCCAATCAGAAAGGACAATGCGGTCATGCAGAGCGCTTATCCGCTCGCGGGCATTCCCGCCTTTCAACTTCCACTGATGGCCCCATAGCCACTATGCATTGGATCGCGGACGGGGCGAACTGGCACCCGCTCCTCGACGCAGGTCGCGAGGACAGCGATCGGGGAGGAGCGCATGGCATTCGTTGCGGAGGATCGACACCTCGAATCGAGCGATCCGATAGTGTCTTCGCCGGCCGGACGGAGCATGGCGATCTACGTCCTGATCCTGCTGATGCTGGTCAATACGATGAACTCGATCGACCGGGTGATCGTCAACATCCTGATCGAACCGATCCGCCGCGAGTTCGGTTTCAGCGACACGCAGATCGGCATGATCGGCGGCCTCGGCTTCGCGCTGTTCTACGGGCTGCTCGGCCTGCCGATCGCCCGGCTCGCCGATCGGAGCAGCCGCAAGCGACTGCTCGCCGCCGGCCTGGTGGTGTGGTCGGGGATGACGATGCTGACCGGCCGCGCGATCGGTTTCTGGTCGATGCTGTGCGCGCGCTTCGGCGTCGGCATCGGGGAGGCGACCTGCTACCCGACCTCGCTGTCGCTGATCGGCGACTATTTCGCGCCGACCGAGCGTCCGCGGGCGATCAGCCTGTTCCAGATCGGCCTCGATCTGGGCTTCATCGTCGGCGCGCCGGTCGCGGGCATCGTCGCGGCGAATTACGGCTGGCGCGCGGCGTTCACGCTGCTGGGCGTGCCGGGGCTGGCGCTCGCGATCCTGCTGCTGTTGACATTGCGCGAGCCCGTCCGGGGCGCGAAGGATCCGCGTGTCGTCGGCTCCGCGCCGCAAGCCGGCGGGGCTTGGACAGCGATGCGCGCACTGCTCGCGGAAGACCCGATCTTCCTGCTGCTCGCAGGCGCGAGCATGTTCATGGCGCTCGGTGCCGCGACGCTGGCGCTCTGGGGCGCAGCATACATGATGCGCTCGCACGGTCTGACCGAAGCGCAGGTCGGTGCGCTGCTCGGGCCGATTCTCGGCGGCGGCGGGTTCGTGGGCACATTGGTCGGCGGTTTCCTCGGCACCTGGCTGGCGCGCCGCGACGATCGCCCCTTCGTGCCGCTCAAGGTGATGCTGTACACCGCGCCGGCGGCGATCCCGAGCATGGTGCTGTTCGTGCTCGCGCCGACCACGCTGACCGCGATGCTTGGG
>CAZZZX010000042.1:0-11996 GCA_964658585.1 uncultured Novosphingobium sp. | reverse complement strand
CCGGCGAGATAGTCGCGTGTGTACCCCCGCGAATGCAGGCCGCGCTGCTGGCCGGACCAGATCGCCGCGTCCTGATCGATCGCCGGGCCGGCGGAGACTTCGCCGATCTTGCCCTGGACATGCGGCGCGGGCGTATCGATGCCGACCCATTCCTTCATCGTCTGCGAATAATAGCGCGTCTCGCCCTCGGGAAAGAGCGTCATGTACCACATGTCGAAATAGCATTTCTCGGGATCGGATTCGTGGGGCCGCGCGCGCAGCCAGATGTTGCCGTCGGGTTTCAGGCTGAACGACAGGTTGGGGAAGATCGTGTAATGCCAGTGGTCGGTGAGTTGGGAGTCGTGATAGCTGTCGAAGTCATAGCCCTTCTCACGCCCCAGTGCCCGCTTCTGGCGTTGCAGGTCGAGCCGGATGTCGCGGGTGCGGCCGCCGCGATAGCTGTCGGGATCGAGGCCCCAGAAGGTCAGCTCCTCGGCGAGCAGCGCGAGCGTCTCGTTCTCGCCGCCGCGCAGCGCGCGGGTCGGCCCCGCACCGGGCATGAACATCCTGCAATGCCCCTCGGGATAATGGTCGAACTGGCAATGCTGCGCCTGATATTCCATGATGAACTTGGTGTCGGGGTGGACGAAGGGGACGTGGTAGGACTCGCTGAAATTGTCCTGCACCAGCTTCCAGTTGAAGTCTCCCTCCAGCGTCACCCAGTGCGTGCGCACCATATCGGCCATCGGATAGGTGTCGATCTGGTCGGCGATCGGGCCGAGATACTGGCGCAGCGGCGCGGCTGCGCGGTCCATGTTGAACCAGACGAACCCCGCCCATGTCTCGCAGGCGATCTCGACGAGATTGAGCTTCCCGCAGGGACTGCCCTGGCGGTAATCGGCTTCCTCGGGAACGGTCCTGAGCGTCCCGGCGAGATCGTAGGCCCACGCATGATAGGGGCATGTCAGCCGCCGCGTATTGCCGGACGGAGACCCCATCAACTCCATGCCGCGATGCTGGCAGACATTGTAGAAGGCGCGCGTCCGACCATCCTCGCCGCGCACGCACAGGATCGATTCCCGTCCCAGCGGCACCGTGATATAGTCGCCGGTCTTGGCTAGCTGGCGAGCGAGGCCCGCGATCTGCCAGGTCCTGGTCCAGATCTTGTCCCATTCCCGCGCCATGAATTCGTGCGAAAAATAGCGGTCGGGCGTGATCGGCGTGTGGCGCAACACGGGCTCGGCCAGTTTCGACGTGTCCGCAAGCTGACGCTGCATCGTCCGGGGGTCGTGGTCGGCCATCGCAAGATCCTGCATCGCTGTCATCTTCCGGCGCAGGGTAGCAGCGCGCGGTCGGCCGGGCCGCCTGCCATAAAGAGTAGTGCGATGTTGCGGGGTTTCGGTGCATCGCGCAGGACAGAGGAGTGCGGCGATGTTGGACACCGAGGGCCGGACCGGCTTCGATGGCGACCATGAGATGTTCCGCGATCAGGTCCGCCGGTTCTTCGCGCGCGCGCTCGAACCGAACCTCGATCGCTGGGAGCAGGAGGGTGTCGTCGATCGCGGCTTCTGGCGGGCGTGCGGCGAGGCCGGCCTGCTGTGCCCGGGCGTGCCGGAAGCGCTCGGCGGCCTCGGCCTCGGATTTCGTTACAATGCGGTGATCGACGAGGAACTCGCCTATGCGGGATCGTCCGCCGGGATCACCCTCCAGTCGGATATCGCGGTCGATTACATCGTCCACTACGGCTCTGACGAGCAGAAGACCGAATGGCTTCCGCGGATGATCTCCGGCGAGGTCATTTCGGCGATCGCGATGACCGAACCCGGGGCCGGATCCGATCTCCAGGGCATCGTCACCACCGCGCGCCGTGACGGCAATCACTATCTCGTCAACGGCTCCAAGACCTATATCACCAACGGTCAGAACGCCGATCTGGTGCTCGTCGTCGCGCGAACCGGGGATGCCGGCGCGAAGGGGATCAGCCTGATCCTGGTCGAAGCCGATCGCGAAGGCTTCGCGCGCGGGCGGAACCTCGACAAGATCGGGCAGCATTCGGCCGACACATCCGAACTCTTCTTCGACGACGTGCGCGTGCCGACCAGCAACTGCCTGGGCGACGAAGGGCGGGGCTTCGCCTATCTGATGAACCAGCTTCCGCAGGAGCGCCTTTCGATCGCCGTCTCGGCACAGGCCGGCGCCCAACGTGCGTTCGACGAAGCCTTGCGCTTCACCAAGGAGCGCAGGGCTTTCGGCAAGACGGTGTTCGACTTCCAGAACACACGCTTCTCGCTCGCGGATCTCGCCACCAGGCTTCAGGTGGGCTGGGCGCATCTCGACTGGGCGATCACGCGGCACGAAGCCGGCGCGCTCACCGCGAAGGAGGCATCGGCAGCCAAGCTGTGGCATACCGATATGCTATGGGATGCGTGCGACGCATCGCTGCAGCTTCACGGTGGCGCAGGCTACATGAACGACTATCCGATCGCGCGGCTATGGCGCGACGCGCGGGTCCAGCGCATCTATGGCGGGACCAACGAGATCATGAAGGAAGTGATCGGGCGCGCGCTCTGAGCGGCCTTCATGTGGTCCCGGCTTATGCCGGTGCCTGGTCGACGAGATCGATAGCAGGGCGAATGCGAGTATTACCAAACCGACAAACCAAGACCGGCGCGATCGAATTCGTATCGGGTGGCACCGCAAAGGCGTGTTCGCTGCTTCGCGCCATCAGCCGAGCGCAGGTGGATCGTCTTGCGCGAAACGCTAGGTATCACTCCAATACAGGCGGTCCGGATTATCGACGAGAAGCTTTCGCTGCAATTCCGGCGTCGGCGCGATGCGCGGAATGACATCGACCAGCGCACCGTCATCCGGGATGCGGCTTTCCATGTTGGGGTGCGGCCAGTCGGTCCCCCAGAGCACCCGGTCGGGATAGGCCGCGACGAGGGGCCCCACCGCATCGACGAACGCATCATAGGGAGCGCCCGCCGGATCGAGCCGATCCGGACAGGTGACCTTCGTCCAGATGTCGTCCCGACTGTCGAGCAGTCCGAGAAATGCGGTCATGTCGACGCCGGCCGGTCCCTGGTTGACGTCGGGACGGCCCATGTGGTCGATCACGATCGCCACCGGGATCGCGGCCAGGAACGGCTTCATCTCGTCGAGGATATCGGCTTCGAAATAGACGACGACGTGCCAGCCGAGCCGCTGGATGCGATGCGCGACCTCGAGGAACCGGTCCTTGGGCGCGTCATCGACCAGGCGTTTGAGAAAATTGAAGCGGACGCCACGGATGCCGCCCGCGTGCAGCGCATCGAGTTCAGCGTCGCCGATCGCAGGATCGACGACGGCGACCCCGCGAGCCTTGCCACGCGACTGCGCAATCGCGTTCAGCGTCGCGCGATTGTCCGTGCCGTGACAACTCGCCTGGACGATCACATTCCGCGAGAAACCGAGCCGATCGCGCAGCGCGAACAGCATCTCGGGTCCGGCGTCCTGCGGCCGATACTTGGCCTTCGCGCTGAACGGGAAGTCGGCGGCGGGGCCGAAGACGTGGCAGTGCGCATCGACCGCCCCATCGGGGGGCGCGAACAGCGGTCTGGTCGGCGCCGGCGTCCAACTGCGGATACGGCCGTTCTCGTCCGTACTCATGCGTAGACCGTCCCGTCCATCAATTTGCGCGCGGTGCGCAGCAGCGCCGCGCTCACGACCGTCCCATCGGCATCGGTCTGCAGGATGCACGTCATCTCGCCCGTCGGATGCTCGATCGACAAGGTCTTGCGGCGCTCCGCCGGCACGTCGCTCAGTTCGGCGGCTGGCGACCCCGGTATCAGACAAGCGGTGGCAACGCTCACCGCGCCAAGCACGCCGATCGTCGCATGGGCACGATGCGGGATGAAACTGCGCACCGTCACCGCCCCGCCCCGCGCGGGGCGTGCGACGAGCATCATCTTGGGCACCGACTTCGCGGAAACATCGCCGAGATTCATCAGTGGGCCCGCCTTCAGGCGGATCGCTTCGATCCGCGCCTTGAGCGCGCTCGCGTCATCGAGAGTCTCGCGATCCTCATAGCCCGTCGCGCCGACGTCACTGGCCCTGAGCACGACGCACGGCATACCGTTGTCGATCAGCGTGCAGTCCACGCCGTCTATCCGGTCTACGGCGTTGCCGGTCGGCAGCAGCGCGCCGCACGACGAACCGGCGGTATCGCGGAACTCGAGCGGGATCGCCGCCGCGGTCCCGGGTACGCCGTCGATCCGGGCGTCGCCGTTATAGGTCACCTCGCCATCGGGCGTCGCGATCGTCGCGACGGCGATCTGTTGCGTGTTGACCATGAGGATCGACACGCGCGTCTCGTCGCCGTTCGCGACGACCAGACCGCGCTCGATCGCGAAGGGCCCGACCGCCGCGAGCATATTCCCGCAGTTCTGCGCATCCGTCACGATCGCCCGATCGACGAAGACCTGGAGGAAGAGATAGTCGACATCGACGCCGTCGCGCTGCGAGGGCGAAACCACCGCGATCTTGGACGTCAGCGGATCGCCGCCGCCCATCCCATCGATCTGGCGCGGATCGGGCGAGCCCATCGCGCGCAACAGAAAGGCATCGCGCGCGGCGACATCGGAAGGCAGGTCACGGCCGAGAAACAAACCGCCCTTGGACGTGCCGCCCCGCATCCACGTGCAGGCGATGCCGTCACTCATAGACCAATCCCATCGCGTCCAGCTTGCCGCGCATGTCGTAGATGTCGAGGCCGAGTTCGCCCGCAGCGAGGCGCTGGCGTTTCGCCTCCTCATTGGCTTCGCGCGCCTGCGCATTGGCGAGCACGCTGGCGGCGTCCGCGCGCTTGACGACACAGACGCCGTCGTCGTCGGCGACGATCACGTCGCCCGCTTCGATCGCGGCCCCGGCGCAGACGATCGGCACGTTGACCGAGCCGAGCGTCGCCTTGATCGTGCCTTGCGCGAAGATCGCCTTCGACCAGACCGGGAAACCCATCTGCGTCAGGTCGCGAACGTCGCGCACGCCCGCGTCGATCACCAGGCCTCGACAGCCACGCGCGACCGCCGAGGTGGCGAGCAGATCGCCGAAATAGCCGTCCTCGCAGGGGCTGGTGGGCGCGAGCACGAGGATGTCGCCCACCTGCAACTGCTCGATCGCGACATGCAGCATCCAGTTGTCGCCGGGCGGCGAAGAGACCGTGACCGCCGATCCCGCGATCCGCGCGCCCGGATAGATCGGTCTCAGCCTGCTGCCGAGCAAGCCGATGCGGCCCTGCGCCTCATGCACGGTCGCGACCCCGGCGGCACCGAGACCGTCGATCACCTCGGCTGGTGCCCGAACGATAGTGCGTACGACACGACCGGCCATGACGATACTCCGGATTTCGGCGAGGACACTTGCAAGCATGGCGATTGACGGGCACAGCCACGAGGCTCCAATCATAATCGTGCCGCATCGATAAGCTTTTGCTATATGTCGGCGATCGTGCCGCGCCCGTACGAACTCAATCTCCGCCATCTGCGCGCGCTGTCGACGATCGTCGCGCGGGGTAGCATAAGTGCCGCCGCCGACGCGGTGAACCTTTCGCAGCCTGCCTTGACCCAGGGCTTGGCCAAGCTCGAGCGCCAGCTCGACACGATTCTGTTCGACCGTCACTCCGATGGCGTGAGTGCGACCGCCGCAGCCATTCTGCTGGTCGAGCGGGTCGATGCGGCGTTCCGCCATTTGAGTGCCGCGACGAAGAGCGCGGTGCGTCGTGGCAGCCGCGGTTTCGCGCGCCCCGAATTGGTGATGACGGCGAGTCAGTTGCAGGCCTTTCTCAGCTTGGCGGACGCCGGCAGCTTCGCCGCCGCCGCGATCGTGACGGGCGTGTCCCAGCCCGCTCTGCATCGTGCGGTCCGCGACCTCGAGCAGGTCTGCGGCGTGGTGATCGCCGAACGGCGGGGGCGCGGCGTCGTCCTGACCGCCGCCGGGCGACGGCTGGCGAGAGGCGTTCGGTTGGCTGCCGCGGAACTCGCCGCCGGAATTGCCGAACTCGCGCAGGACCCGACAGGGGGACGCATTTCGATCGGCGCCATGCCGCTATCGCGCGCTTTGCTTCTTCCCCGCGCAATCGCGGCTTTCGTCGGCGGAACGCCACGCGCGGTGATCGACGTCGCCGAGGGATCGTGGCGCGAACTGGTCGAGCCGCTACGTGACGGCGTCATCGACCTGATGATCGGCGCCTTGCGCGACGAGACGCCGCCGGGGCTCGAACAGCGCGCCCTCTTCGACGACCGACTGGTCGTGATCGGGCGTGCCGGCCACCCGCTTTCCGGCATCCAGCACCCCACGCTCGACGATCTGGCGCGTTACGACTGGATCGTCGGACAGGAGGAGACTCCGTTGCGTGCGCAATGGGAAATCATGTTCGCCGGCCGGCCGTCCCCGGTGGCCTCGATCGAGTGCGGATCGGTGATGGTGATCCGCGGAGTGCTGTGCGACAGCGACCTGCTGACGCTCTTGTCTCCCGATCAGGTGGCGCTGGAGGTGAAGAGCGGCGTGCTGGCGACGATCGGGCAGCCCATCGCATCGGGGGTGAGAACGATCGGCATCACGACCCGGGTCGGCTGGAGGCCGACGGCCGCGCAAGCGCGCTTCATCGGACTGCTCGAGATGAGCATCGATAAACCTGGAGTTTCAAAAAACGAATAGCCCGTTCGGCGATTGGATTGGCTTCCGGGCTGCTTGAGCGCCTACGCGCGGCGCAATGGAAACGGTCAGCTTCATCGGCTTCGGCGAAGCGGGCGCCGCCTTCGCGGGTGGTTGGACCGCGCGCGGCTACGACCGCAAGACCGATACGCTTGCGACGCGCGACGACAAGCGTGCCGATTTCGCCAGGCTCGGCGTCGCGGCGTGCGACAGCGCCATGGAAGCCTTGGCAGGCGCGGAGGCAATCCTCTCGCTGGTCACCGCCGATCAGGCGATGGCGGCGGCGCAGACCGCGGCGGCAGCGTTGTCGCCAGGTGCGTTGTGGTTCGATATGAACAGCGTGGCGCCCGAGACGAAGCGCGCCGCGGCGCGCGCGATCGAGGCGGCCGGCGGGCGCTATGTCGACGTTGCGGTGATGGCACCGGTGCAGCCGAAACGACGGGCGGTGCCGCTACTCGTCAGCGGGCCGCATGTCGCGGTCGCCGCAGCGACGCTGGCGACGCTCGGCTTCGGCGACGTCACCCTCGTCGATGGCCCGATCGGTGCCGCATCGTCGATCAAGATGATCCGATCGGTGATGGTCAAGGGGCTCGAGGCGCTGAGCGCCGAATGCTTCCTCGCGGCCGAGGCCGCAGGCGTCACCGATGCCGTCGTCGCATCGCTGGATGCGAGCTGGAGCACTCAGCATTGGGCGGCGCGAGCGGACTATAATCTCGATCGCATGATCGTCCACGGCCTGCGCCGCGCCGCAGAAATGGAAGAGGTCGTCAAGACGCTCGACGCGCTCGGCACGGGCTCGGCGATGACGCGCGGAGCGGCCGAGCGGCAACGCGCGATCGGCGTGCTGGGTCTGTCACCGGTGGCCGGGTTGACGGCAAAGCTGGTCGCCCTGTCCGCCAACTTGGCGGAGCCGAAGTCTCCAGGATGCGGGTCGCGCCCGTGCGGCCCCGGATCTCGGTCTTCGCCGGCGTGACGGAGAGACCATGACGCTCATCATCGACTGCCACGGCCATTACACCACGGCGCCGCAACAGCATGATGCTTGGCGCGAGGCGCAGAAAGCCGCGTTCAAGGCAGGCGAGGCGCCGCCGCCGTACCCGGCGATCAGCGACGAAGAGATCCGCGCCACGATCGAGGCGAACCAGCTCAAGCTGCTCAAGGAACGCGGCGCGGACATGACGATCTTCTCGCCGCGCGCCTCGACGATGGGGCATCATATCGGCGATGAGCGCGTCAGCCTTGCCTGGAGCCGCGCCTCGAACGATCTCATCGCCCGAGTCTGCGATCTCTACCCGGAGACTTTCGCGGGCGTGTGCATGTTGCCGCAGTCGCCGGACGCCGATCTCGACGGATCGATCGACGAACTCAAACGCTGCGTCAACGAGCTCGGGTTCATCGGTTGCAATCTCAACCCCGATCCGGGCGGCGGTCATTTCGCCTTTCCGGCGCTCACCGATCGCTACTGGTATCCGTTCTACGAGACGATGGCCGAACTCGACGTGCCGGCGATGATCCACGTCTCGGGATCGTGCAACCCGGCGCTCCATGCCACCGGCGCCTTCTATATCGCGGCCGACACGATCGCGTTCATGCAACTGATTCAAGGCGATCTCTTCAGGGACTTTCCGAGCCTGCGCTTCATCATCCCCCACGGCGGCGGCGCAGTACCCTATCACTGGGGCCGCTATCGTGGACTGGCGGACATGCTGAAGCAGCCGAACCTCGACACGCATGTGATGAACAACGTGTTCTTCGATACCTGCGTCTATCATCAGCCAGGCATCGACCTGCTGGCGAAGGTGATCGACAGCAAGAACATCCTGTTCGGGAGCGAGATGGTCGGCGCGGTGCGCGGTCTCGATCCGCAGACCGGTCGATATTTCGACGATACCAAGCGCTATGTCGATGCGCTGGATATCCCCGAGGCGGATCGGGATGCGATCTTCGAGGGTAATGCCCGGCGCGTCTATCCGCGGCTCGATGCGAAGCTGAGGGCGCGGGGGCTATGACCGAACCGATCGACATCCACGCCTATCTCGCCGAGTTCGAGGATATTCCCGGCACGCGCGTGTTCACCGCCGCCCGCGCACGCCAAGGCTATCATCTCAACCAATTCGCGATGAGCCTTATGAAACCCGAGAACCGCGAACGCTGGAAGGCGGACGAGGCGGCGTATCTCGACGAATGGAAGATCACGCCCGATCAGAAGCAGGCGGTGCTGTCGCGCGATTACAACCGACTCCTCGATCTCGGGGGCAATATCTACTTTCTCGCCAAGGTCTTCTCGACCGATGGCCTGAGCTTCCTCCAGGCGGTCAGTACGATGAGCGGCATGAACGTCGCGGACTATTTGGCGATGATGATCGCGGGCGGACGGTCTCCCGAGGGTGTCCGCTCGATCAAGGCGAATACCGATAGAGAGGCGCGGGCCGCGATCGAGGCTACCGACGTTACCGCTATGAAGGACGATTGAAATGGCGCGCATCACCGCGGGTGTCGCCTGCAGCCATATCCCGGCGCTCGGCGTCGCGGTCGATCTCGGAAGGACCGCCGAAGACTATTGGGCACCCGCCTTTGCCGGTTTCGATTGGACGAAGCGCTGGGAAGCCGAGCAGAAACCGGACGTCGTGATCCTGGTCTACAACGACCACGCTTCGGCTTTCGACATGAAGATCATCCCGACCTTCGCGATCGGTTGCGGCGAGGAGTATCAGCCTGCCGACGAAGGCTGGGGGCCACGCCGGGTGCCGACCGTCATCGGTCATCCCGATCTCGCCTGGCACATCGCGCAGAGCCTGATACTCGACGAGTTCGACATGACGATCGTCAACGAGATGGACGTCGATCATGGGCTGACGGTGCCCTTGTCGATGATGTTCGGCCAGCCCGAGGCGTGGCCGTGCAGGGTCATCCCGCTCGCGGTCAACGTCGTCACCTATCCGCCGCCATCGGGCAATCGCTGCTGGGCGCTCGGCGAGGCGATCGCACGCGCCGTCAAGATCTTCCCGGAGGATCTGAACGTGCAGGTCTGGGGGACCGGCGGCATGAGCCACCAATTGCAGGGCGAACGCGCCGGGCTGATCAATCGCGAGTGGGACAATCGCTTCCTCGACCGGCTCGAGGGCGAAACCCAGGCGCTGCGATACATAAGCCACATCGAATATCTGCGCGAGACAGGTTCCGAGGGCATCGAGATGGTGATGTGGCTAATCATGCGCGGTGCGCTGGGCAGCGCAACCAAGGCATTGCACCGTCACTATCATGTTCCGGCCAGCAATACGGCGGTCGGGCATATCGTGCTGGAACCGGTGAGCCAGCTCGGCACGGCATGATCCATTCCGACCCCGCCACGGCCAATGCGTTCGGCGGCGCGATTGCCGAACTCGAGGCTATTCAGGCGAAGATCGCCGCTCTCTCTGACCGCACCGACGAGAGTTGGCGCCACGAACTGGTCGCGCTCCGCCGCGCGCTTCAAACACGGATCCAGACGTCTTCGATCTGCTCGAGACGAACCGCGCGGATAGCGGGAGCTCGGGCTGGTTCGGAGCAGCGTCGCGCTGCATCAAGCGAACTGGCCTGCCGCCGCAATCGACCGCTCGGATCCGGGCTATCAGGCGTCTGTCCGCAAGATCGGCGCAGCCAGCCGCGAACGCCGTGTCTCGGTGAATGGCGAGCTGCCCGAGACGAGCCGTAAACGATCCCGATAGCTTTTGACACAAGGACCAGACGCCAATGAAAATCGCCCTCGCCGGAGCCGGCGCGTTCGGAGAAAAGCATCTCGATGGCCTGAAGCTGATCGACGGTGTCGAAGTGGTCAGCCTCGTCGGTCGCCGTCTCGAGCCGACCCAGGCGATCGCGGCGAAATATGGTGTCGGCCACGCCTGCACGGATCTGGCGGAAAGCCTCGCCATGCCTGCGGTCGACGCGGTGATCCTGTGCACGCCGACGCAAATGCACGCCGCCCAGGCGATGCAGTGCATGGACGCGGGGAAGCACGTCCAGATCGAAATCCCGCTCGCCGACAGCCTTGCAGATGCCGAGGCGGTGCTCGCCAAACAACGGGCGACAGGACTGACCTGCATGGTCGGCCATACCCGCCGCTTCAATCCGAGCCACCAACTCGTCCACGACCGGATCGTCGCAGGCGAGATCAGGGTTCAGCAGATGGACGTGCAGACCTATTTCTTCCGCCGCCAGAACATGAACGCGAAAGGCGAGGCGCGGAGTTGGACCGACCATCTGCTCTGGCACCACGCCGCGCACACCGTCGATCTGTTTGCCTATCAGGCGGGGCCGATCGTCCAGGCCAATGCCATCCAAGGCCCGATCCATCCCGAACTCGGCATCGCGATGGACATGTCGATCCAGCTCAAGGCCGAAAGCTGTGCGATCTGCACGCTGTCGCTGTCGTTCAACAATGACGGGCCGCTCGGCACCCTCTTCCGCTACATCTGCGACAACGGCACCTATATCGCGCGCTACGACGATCTGTTCACCGGCAAGGAAGAGAAGATCGACGTGAGCCATGTCGCGGTCTCGATGAACGGCATCGAATTGCAGGACCGCGAGTTCGTCAGCGCGATCCGCGAGGATCGCGAACCCAACTCCAGCGTCGCGCAGGTGCTGCCTTGCTACCGCGTGCTCGATTCGCTGGAAAGGCAGCTTGCCTGACGCACCGGCCGGTCATCTGAACCGCGGCCGGGTTGGAAGGCGGACGGGAGCGGTCGGTCCGGCCACACCGATCCGCAAGATAATCTCTCTATCCCCGCGCTTTGCGGGACCGCTCGGTCAGGGTGCGAAGCGTCTCGTCGAACCGTCCCTCGCGCTCGGCATCGCGCAGGAAATGGACGGCCTCGACGAGTAGCTCGGACGGCGTCGGATCCTGCCACAATGCCATGATCTCGTCGGCGAACTGGTCGAGCGGCATATAGCCGGCGCGTGTTTCCTGTCCCGGTGTCAGACCGGTCTGCACGGCGGGCGGTGCGAGCTCGATCACTTCGGCCTTGCCGCGCAACTGCTCGCGCAGGCTTACCGTGTAGGAGTGGATCGCGGACTTCGTCGCCGAATAGGTCGGAGCGTCGATCATCGGCACGAACCCGAGCCCCGATGTAAAGTTGACGATCACGCCATCGCCCCGCCCGACGAGATGTTCGATCAGCGCATTGGTCAGACGGATCGGGCCGAGCAGGTTGGTGGTGATGGTCGCCTCGGCGACGGAGAGATCGCGACGCGCGGTCAGATCCTCGAAATCCATGATGCCCGCATTGTTCAGCAGCACATTCAATCCCGGATGCTCGTCGCGCAATCGGGCGGCGAAGGCGTCGATC
>CAZZZX010000041.1:0-12043 GCA_964658585.1 uncultured Novosphingobium sp. | reverse complement strand
GGCCGGCCGGGCGAGGACGACGTCCTGCTCGGCCTTGCCGCGCTCGACAGCGGCGGCATCAATCTGTGCACCAGCGTCGTCTCGGTGCACAGCGAGCGGCCGGCGCCGACCAGGCTGCTGCTCGGCCGCGCGCTGCCCTATCGGCTCGACGTGCGGATGATCGACCGGCTGGTCAACGCCACTGCGGTGATCCAGAGGATCCGATGAGGATCTGCATCGTCATCAAGAGCGACGCGTTCCGCTCGTCCGCCGGGATGCGCATCCGCTACGATCGCTTCGCCGAATGCCTGGTCGACGGCGACACGATCGAGGCCCAGACCTGCAGCGACCTCGCCGCGCTGCCGACGCTCGACTACGACGTCTACATCTTCTGCAAGACCTTCGACATGGCGTCCGCGCTGTTCGCCAGGCGCGTGCGCGCGCGCGGCGCGATCGTCGGGCAGGATCTGTTCGACGATTATTTCTCGCAGTCCGACGATCCGCGGCTGGAGGAATATCGCGACTGGCTGCGGATGATGGCGCCGGTCACCGATTTCGCGATCTGCAGCACGCCGCGCATGGTCGAGGTCGCACGGCCCTATATGCCGGGCATCCCGATCGTCGCGGTCGACGACCCGGTGTTCGGCTACGATCCGCTCGTCATCGGCGCGATGAGCGACGCCAAGACGCGCCGCAGCCTCAACGCGCGCACGCTCGACGTCGCCTGGTTCGGGATCGGGGACAATCCCTATTTTCCCGTCGGCGTGACCGATCTCGCCGCGTTCGAGAGCGAGCTGGCGCGGATCGAGCGGCGCGGCTGGACGGTGCGGCTCAAGCTCGTCACCAATTCACGGCCGTTCGAGAAGACCGGGCTCGCCGCGCTGCGCGCGTTCAGCATCGCGCACGAAGTGATCGAATGGACCGAGGAAACCGAGCGCGCGGTGCTGCTCGATGCGGTCGTCTCGGTGCTGCCGGTCAACGCACAGTCGTTCAGTCGCGCCAAGTCGCTCAACCGCGCGATCACCGCGATCAACGCCGGCTGCCAGGTGCTGAGCCTGGGCTTCCCGCTCTACGATCGGATCGACGACTTCCTCTATCGCTCGGCGGACGCGCTGGTCGACGATATCGAGGCGGGGCGCTGCCGGCTGGGCTCGAAGCACATGACCGCGCTGACCGCGATATTGTCGGAAATCGCCAATCCGTTCGAGTCGGCATCGACCTTCGTCGGCGAGGCGCGCCGCGCGATGGAGCGCCTGTCGGATCGGCCGCGGCCGCCGCTCACCTGCGTCGTCCACGGCCGCCAGTCCTCGATGGCGGTTCACAAGGCGATGAAGCCGATCGACGGGCTCTCGATCTCGACCCCGTTCTGCTCGAACGGCTGGAACTTCCCGGTCCGGTTCGATCTCGCCGGGGGCCGCCTCAAGATGCGCGCGGCGACGACGATCGCCGAGCGCTTCGGCCTGCCGCGCGTCGGCAGCCGCATCTTCCGCATCCGCGACCTCGAGTTCGTCGAGATCGACCAGGAGGCGCTGGGGGTGGCGCCGCTGCGCGTCTATCAGCCGCTTCGCGATACCGCGCTGCGCGACGTCGCGCTCTATGAGGAGCTGACGGGCCAGATCGAGCGCTGCTGCCGCGCCGCGTTCGGCGAGATCGAGTTCCTGCTGAGCGACGCGAGCCCGCTCAAGCGCGTCGCGCGACCCCGGGCCGAAGCGGCATGACCCGCCGGCCCTATATCGGCTTCCACTTCGCGCTGATTCAGGATTTCGCGGTGCTGCGACCGCTCGTCCAGCTGGCTGCCTCGCTGGGCCATGCGGACATCCATCTGATCGTCTCGCACCGCTTCGGGCCGCGCGACGTCGACGACCGTTGGGGCAGCGAGATGCGGCGGCTGGGTGCCGAGATCGGCGTCGAGCCGCTCGTCTACACCAATCCGTTCGAGGTGCTCCAGCATGTCGGCCCGAGCCCGGGAATGCTGATCGCGGGCAGCGAATCGGCGCTGAGCGCCCATACCGAATCGCACGAGCTGTTCCGCTCGATGGCCGGCCGTGTTCGGACCGTGACGCTCCAGCACGGCCTCGAATGCGTCGGTTTCCTCCACAACGAGCGTCACGACCAGACCGCGGGCCGATCGATCGCGTTCGCCGCCGACATCGCGGTGACCTGGTTCGAGATGGCGCGGATGCGCTCGGTCACCGCCAGCCAGCGCAGCAAGATGTACGTCGCGGGGCCGACGATCATGATCCCGCACGCGCCGCCGCCGGCGGGACTGGACGCGGACAGCCTGCCCGGCCTGGTGTGCGAGAATCTCCATTCGGTGCGCTTCTCGACCGGCCGGCTGCGCGAGGGCTTCCTCGACGCGTTCGGCACCCTTGCCGACCGGCTGGCGATGGTCGGGCAGGATCTCGTGCTGCGCCCCCACCCCGCCGGGCGCTTTACCGAGCGCAACACGGTGCGCGTGCCCGCCAACGTGACGATGCGGACCGAGCCGCTCTACGATCTCGACCTGCCACGCCACGCCTTCGCGATCTCGGCACCCTCGACGATCCTGTTCGATTTCATCATCGCGCATGTTCCGGTCGCGGTGTGGGCGGATCCGGACGGCGCGGTCGACATCAGCAATTTCGAGGGACTGCCGGTGGTGGCCACCGCGGACGACTGGTGGCGCTTCAACATCGCCGCGCGGTGGGAACGCGCGACGTTGCTTGCCGGCCAGCAGCGGTTCGTCGACGGGCTGGGCATTCCGGACGATGTCCGCGGCCGTTACGAGGCACTGCTCGCGCTCGCCGCCTGAGCGGGTTACGCCTCGAGATCGTGATCATTGTCTTCGAGAACGTCGGAGCGCGCGCGCAGGACGGCCAGGACGTACCAGATCACCACCGGGATCGCGACGCTGATCGCGATGACGATGATGACCGCCTCGAAGAAGCCGCCGCCGCTGTTGGTGATCTGGAACCCCATCGAACCGCAACGAGCGGCCCGGCGCTTCGATCCGCGATCACAGCACCGTTCGCGGCGTCCGCGCGATCAGGCCGAAGATGTCGCCGCCATCGGGCTCGATGATGCGGATCGGCTTGAGCTGCGCAATCTCGTTGCGCCGCGAGATGAGCATCAGCGCGATGCGCTCGATGTCGATCCGCGTCAGCCTCACCCCCCGCCCGCTCTCGCGGGCGTCCTTCTCGCCGTCGTCGGGATTGACGATCGCCGAACGCTGCGTCCGGAACACGAACACCGCCAGACCGCCGGGCCGCACGCACGACATCGCATTCTCGACGAACCGGCTGACTTCCGCCGCATCGGACGCTACCGCACCCGGATCGCTCGCCCAGACCGCGTCGAAGTTGACCAGCGCCGGGGGCGGGTAGAGCGGGTCCATCTCCGCGACGATGGCCTCGGCACCGGGTTCGGCGATCATCGTCGCGAGTCCGTTCGCCTCGAGCGCGGCGACGAATGCCTCGTCGCCCCGCGTGAAGCCCAGCACGCGGGCGCCGGGCTGGAGCATCCCGTAGCTCTCGAGCACCTGAAGCTTGTAGACCAGCGCCCATTGCGCGACGCTGCGATCCGGCGTCAGCCCGAGCCGCGTGAGCCACGCCCCGGTCACCGGCTCGCGCATCTGCGCCTCGCCATAGGGTTGCGAGACCGGCCTCGCCATCGTCGCTGCCTTGGTCGAGATCATGTGCGGGCTGGCGTTGATCTTGTCGCTGCCGAAGGCGGTGCTCCGCGCGTCCACGAACGATTCCGCGGCGCCCTGCGTATCGGCCGGGCGATCGAGGATGACGCGGATCCGATCCGCCTGGCTGTCGGTCTGATCGGCGATCGACCCCATGATCGCGTAGGTCACGCCACGATAGCCGTCGAAGCTCAGCGCGATCCGGCCATTTTCCTTGACCAGCCGGTTGAACTGGATGCGCACGCTGTTGACCATCTGCGCGACCGCGCCGGGCTCGTCGGGCAGCATGTGGACGCGAAGCGTCAGCGTCCCCGTCCTGGCACGCAGATTCTCGAAGATGACGGTGAACGTCGCCTGCCCGCGCGCCGCCGCGACATAGGGCGTGTGGAAGACGTAGGTCGGATCATATCCGGGCGTCGGGCCGCCGAGCCCGGGGATGCGGCTGGCGAGTTCGGGCTGGAAGCCGAACGGATCGAGCTCCAGCCGGCCGGGCGCGCCCCGGGAAGGATCGACGCTCATGCCGTCGTCTCCTGCCGGGCGACGTCGCCGTACAGCGCCTCGAGCCGGGCGAGATAGCGCTCGGTCGAGAAGAGCTCGGCCTGGCGCGGGCCGGCGGCGGCAAGCCGGGCGCGCAACGCCGAGTCCGCGTCGAGCGCGCGCAACCCGTCCGAGATCGACGCGACGTCATAGGGATCGACGAACACCGCGGCGTCGCCCGCCACCTCGGGCAGCGAACTGGTCCGCGAGGTCAGCACCGGGGTTCCGAGCTGCATCGCCTCGAGCACCGGCAGGCCGAAGCCCTCGTACAGCGACGGGAACAGTACCGCGCGCGCCGAGCGGATCAGCCGCAGCAGCGTCGGGCGGGGCAGATAGTCGAGCCGGACGATCCGATTGCCGCTACCCGGCCGATAGGTGTTCGAGGTCGCCTCGCCGGTCGGCAGCAATTGCAGTTCGGCCTCGCTCTGCCACGCGCGGGCGCCGACGATGACCAAGGGCGTCGCACTGCGCAACCCGAGATACGCCTCGAGCAGCCGACCGAGATTCTTCTTGGGCTCGATCGCGCCGTAGAACAGGAAATAGCCCTGTCGCGGCAGACCGAAGATTCCCTCGACCATCGCCGCATCGGTCGCGGCGTCCTGCGCGAGCGCGGACGCCGGCATCGGCGAAGACTGGTAGGTGTTGGTCACGCGCGCGGGATCGATGCCGAATTCCTCGATGATGTCGCGGCGGCTGGCTTCGGAGACGGTACAGATCCGCGCCGCGGTGCGCGCGCATTCTCGGAGCACGCCGGCATAGGATGCCTTCACGTCGAGCGTGGTGTGGGGCAGCTTGAGCGGCACCAGATCGTGCAGCGTATAGATGTTGCGCGCACCCGCGAGCCGCACCGGCACCGGATAGGTCCAGTGCATGATCGCGGGCGGATCGGCCATGCGCACGGTGACGAAGCGCTTGTAATAGCCGAAATGCTTGTGCGCGATGTCGAACAGATGCGCCGCGCTGGCCAACCGGTCGAAATGCGGGAGGCGGGCGGCGAACGCGCCTTTATCCACCCGATCGGAAATCGGCACCGCGCGCGCCTCCAGCGTCAGTCGCGGGCGCAACGCGTAGCGCATCAGCCGGATCGTCCTGCGGCGAGCCTGTCTGCGGGTCCTGGTCTCGGACTGCCCGCGCGCCAGCTGATCGTAGAACTGGACCTCGCGGAGCGCCGCGTCGGCGCCGACATCGAGCCCGAAGACGCCCTCGACCCGGTGGCCGCCCGCCGACAGCGTCCGCGCCAGCGAGACGCCGTAGGTCGCCACTCCCGTACCGTTGGGCATCGCCAGGTTGTAGCCGTCGATCCCGATCCTGAACTGCGTCACGCGGACCCCTCAAGCCGAGCGTGGCGGATAGGCGGCGGGGCGCGGGCTGGCAACCTCGTCGTAGAACGCTTCGAGCCGGCGCGCGAAGGCGGCGGGCGCGAACCGGACGGCTTCGATCGCGGCGGCGCGGACCAGCGTCGCACGCAATGCCTCGTCGGACGCGATCCGCGCGATGCCCTGCGCGAGTGCCGACACGTCGCCGGGATCGACGGCGAGCGCCGCCGCCCCGGCGGTTTCGGCGAGCGCACCGTCATGTGCGGTCAGCACCGGGATGCCGAGCGTGATCGCCTCCGCCACCGGTAGCCCGAAGCCCTCGGCGAGGCTCGGCATCAGCAGTGCGCGCGCGCCCGCGATCAGCGCGAGCAGCGCGGCCCGATCGAGCCCGACGACACGCGCCGCGCGCGGCGTCCGCGCGATCGCCTCGGCCAGCGGCGCGCCCTGCCAGCCGTCCGGCCCGGCGAATATCAGCGGCAGCGCGACACCGCTCGCCCGATATGCGGCAAGGATGCGCGCGATATTCTTGCGCGGTTCGATCGCGCCGACGACGAGCAGATAACCGCCGCGCGCCAGCCCGGGCGGCAGCTCCTCGCGATCCAGCTCCGGTGGCAGATCGACCGGCTGCGACAGATCGACCACGCGCCCGTCCGCGCAGCCCGTCGCCGCGACGATATCGGCCCGCGCCGCGCCCGAGACGGTGACGATCCGGGCGGCATGACGCACCACCTCGGCGAGCACACGGCGATGCCGGGCCGCGTCGATCGAGGTCAGCTCCGGGTGGATGAGCGGGATCGCATCGTGGACCGTGTAGAGATTGGCCCAGCCGACGATCCGGATGGGGAGCGGATAGGTCCAGTGGATGATCCCCGGCGGCCCCGCCGCGCGCAGCGCGAGGAAGCGCCCGTAGAGACCGAAATGGACGTGCGCGGTGCGGAACAGGTCGCGCGCGACCAGCCGCGACGGCGTGCCGCCGGCCGGGCGCAGCCTCCGCACGCCCGGTATCGTCGCCGCCGCCAACCGGACCGGCCGCGTCCGCTCGCCGCGGTCAGCGCCGATCAGCAGCGCCGCGGGATCGATCGCGGCCTGCGCGGCGCGCAGCGCGCGCGCATAGGTCGCGACCCCCGTGCCGCCGTCCGCCAACATGCGATCGTCCATCCCGATCGGGCGATTGCGCAAGCCTGACGTCATGGGCTAACCACGCCATCGGGCGGCGCCGCTTGTCAATCGCGCACCCGGACGTGCGGAGGCTGTGACTGGTTCGATGATCGAGTTCGAGAACGTCTCCAAGAGCTATCACATCCGCAAGTTCGAGAAGCAGGTCTTCGCCGACCTCAATTTCACCATCCAGCGCGGCGAGAGCCTCGGCATCTGCGGTGCCAACGGCGCCGGGAAATCGACGCTGGTGCGGCTGATCGCCGGCATCGAGCAGCCGACCACCGGCCGCGTCACCCGCAATATCCAGACCTCGTGGCCGATCGGCTATACGAGCTGCTTCCAGTCGAGTCTGACGGGAGCCGACAATGCCCGTTTCATCGCCCGCATCTACGCTCAGGACGAGGAAGCGGTGATCGACTATGTCGAGGATTTCGCGCAGCTCGGCCCCTATCTGAACCAGCCGGTATCGACCTATTCGGCGGGGATGAGCGCGCGGCTCGCCTTCGGCGTGTCGCTGGCGGTCGACTTCGAATGCTATCTGGTCGACGAGATCACCGGCGCGGGCGACGAGCGATTCCGAGCGCGCTGCGAGGAGGAACTGCTCAACCGGCGCGACAATGCCAGCCTCATCATGGTCTCGCACGATTCCGGTACCCTCAAGCAATATTGCACGCGCGGCGCGGTGGTCTACGGTGGCACGGTCGTGTTCTTCGACACGATCGACGAGGCGACCGACATGCACCACCGCCTCCAGCTCCGCGCCGCCTGAAACACCGGCGTCGGACGACATGCGCGCGCCGCAAGATCCGATGCGTCCCCGCGCCGCCCCCACCCTCCCGCTCCCGTCGCGGCTCCATCACGAGGTTCATCGATCCATGCCGACGTCCCGCATCTCCCGGTTCCGCGCGCTGCCCGGGCTGTCCGCGATCGCGCTGCTGGGCGGCTGCGCCTATCTCCCGGCGAGCGGGCCGACCGCACACGAAGTGGTCACGGGCTCGCAGGGCAGCCACAACCAGATCGGGATGCGGCTCATCGATATCGACAGCGCGACGCTGGCCAGCGTCGCGCAGGACGAATCCGCCTTCGATCGTCAGGTCCCGACACTGGTCTCGCTGGCGCGCGACAGCAATACCGACACGGTCGGCCCGGGCGACGTGCTGACGATCAACATCTACGAGGTCGGCGTCGCCCTGTTCGGCGCGTCGCGCCCCGCGCAGGCCGCGGAGAGCTTCGATCCGTCGGCGCGCGGCGAGTTGTTCCCGCAGGTGACGGTGGATCGCGACGGCACGATCAAGCTGCCTTATGTCGGCCGCCTGCAGGTGGCGGGCCGCACCCCGAACGAGATCCAGACGATCATCGAGCGGGCCTATGCCGGCCGTTCGCAGAGCCCGCAGGCGGTCGTCGAGATCAAGACCAATCTCAGCGAGACGGTGTACGTCACCGGCGATGTCCACAAGCCGGGCCGGATCGAGCTCTCGCTCCAGCACGAGCGCCTGCTCGACGTGATCGCCACCGCAGGCGGCGCGATCTCGCAGACCCAGGACATGGTCGTCCGCTTCAGCCGCGGCGGCCACTATGTCGAGGAGCGGCTCGACCGCATCCGTGCGGGAGCCCCCGACGACCTGCTGCTCTCCCCGGGCGATCGCATCGAGCTCATCCAGGAGCCGCAGACCTTCGTCGTGATGGGCGCGACCAGCAAGGTGTCGCAGCTGCCGTTCGACGAGACCAACCTGACGCTCGCCGAGGCGATCGCGCGGGCGAGCGGCCCCAACGACAACCAGGCCGATCCGAAGGGCGTGTTCCTGTTCCGCTACGCCGCGCCGACGACGCCGGGCGGTCCCCGCGTGCCGACGATCTACCGGATCAACCTGTTGCAGCCGGCGAACTATTTCCTGTCGCAGCGCTTCGCGATGCGGGACAAGGACGTCATCCTGATCAGCAACGCCGCGATCAACAGCACTGCCAAGCTGGTGGCGATCGCCAACCAGCTCTTCTCGCCCTTCGTCACGGCGCGCGCGATCTCGCGCTGACCGCGGACCTTCGGAGACACGATCGCGTGCAGGACGAAGCGGTTCAGGCCGAAACGCCGCACGAGATCGTGTTCAATCCCACCGCCGCGGTGCTCGACGCGTTCGCCGCGCACAAGCTCTTCTTCGGGCGGGTCGGCGATCCCCCGCGCGGCGGCGGGATCGTGTTCCCCAAACGTGTCGCGGCCGAGCCCTATTCGACCTTCCCGGCCCGGCATCTCTTCGATTGCGGTGCGTTCAGCTATTGCGAGGCGCATCATCCGATGCGCGGGGTCACGGTCGGGCGCTATTGCTCGATCGCGTCGGGCCTCGCGATCTTCGGCGCGCGCCACCCGCTCGAATGGGTGACGAGCTCGTCGATCAGCTATGATTTCCGCGCGCGCGACGGCTATGCCGCATTCGTCGCGGCGCATCGCGATCTGCTGGGCGGCGTCCACCAGCCGCGCATTCCCGATCGCGTCGAGGATCCCGCCCCGGTGATCGGGCACGATGTCTGGATCGGCCAGAACGTGCAGCTGGCGCGCGGCATCACCATCGGCACCGGCAGCGTGATCGCTGCGGGCGCGGTCGTGACACGCGACATCCCGCCATATTCGGTGGTCGGCGGGGTGGCCGCCCGCTTGCTGCGGCCGCGCTTCTCGGAGGCGGTTTGCGGGCGACTGCTCGCCTCGGAATGGTGGCGCTACCACCCGCGCCATCTGTTCGACCGAGATCTGACCGACCCGCTCGTCTTTCTCGATGGTTTCGAGGCGGCACGCGACGCCGGCGAACTCCGGCCCTACACGCCGGCGCCGATCACTTGGCGGACGATCCTTGCGGAGGTCGCGCCGCGCACCGCGGTCGACAGTGGCGAGATGGCCCGCGCCGGCTGGCTCGTCAAAGGCTGGTCCCGCCCCGAAGCCGAGTTTGTCTGGGCGACCGGCAAGCACAGCATCCTGCGGATCCCTGTGGCGCGGCTCGCCAACGTCGCCGAACTCACATTCGCCGTCCATCCCGTCGCGTTTCGCGAACAGCGGCTGCGGCTCGTCGCGCTCGCCGCCGGTGCGCGCATCCCGCTCGCCAAGCTGACGCTCTCGGCGCCGCTCAGCGTGACCGTCGCGATGGGACCCACCCTGTTCGACGGCGACCGGCTGGTGATCGAGTTCGAGCATCCCGACCATGTCGTGCCCAAGGCGATCGGCTACAGCGACGATCCCCGCAAGCTCAGCATCGCGCTGAGCGGCATCACCTTCGACTAGGGTACAGGATGCCCGTCGACGGTCGCGATCGTCGGGGTGCGCCACGGCGGCGTCACGCGCGGTGGAAAGGCGGGCCGGGCGTCGGGCTGGGTGATCGCCAGATTGGGGTTGTAATACCGGTCGCTCGCCAGCCGGTCGCCCCAGCGCGCGACGAAGTGCCGCTGCGCCTCGTCCGCCCAATCGTGCTTCTCGGCATCGCTGCGCAGCCGCGACTGGGTCTCCAGATGCCGCGCCACCGCGTCCGCGCTCCACAGCACGCGATAGCCCGCATCCTGCACCTTCAGGCACAGATCGAGATCGTGATAGGCGACGGGCAGCGCCTCGTCGAGGCCGCCGACCTCGTCCCAGACCGTCCGCCGCAACACCATGCACGCCGCCGAGACCGCGCCGACGTCCTGCGTCATGCGCAGCCGGTCGCCGCGCACCGCCGCATCGGCATCGAGCTTGCGATAGAGATACGACGCGATGCCGATACCGAAGGCGAGACCGGCGTGCTGGACGCTGCCGTCGGCATAGAGCAGCTTGGCGCCGACGACCCCGATATCGGGGCGCAATGCGTTCTCGACCATCAGCCGCAGCCATATCGGATCGATCACCGAGACATCGTTGGAGACGATGGCGAGTACCGATCCGCTCGCCTCGGCCACCGCGCGATTGGCGATCGCGGGATAGTTGTACGCGCCCGGGCAGGCGACCACCCGCACCCGCGGATCGCCCGACATCGCCGCGAGATACTCGTGCGTCGCGCGCTCGACGCTGCTATTGTCCGCGATCAGCACCTCGATATCCGGATAGTCGGTCTGGTAGAGCAGTCCGTCGACGCAGGTGCGCAGCATGTCGAGCCGGTCGCGCGTCGACACCATGATCGACACGCGCGGCGCGGGATCGGGGAGCGGCCAGCGCAGACGGCTGCCATAGGGGCCGGCATAGTCGACGCTCGCGCCGTCCAGACGCGCGGGCAGCCGCCCGGCGAGCGCCGCGATCGTGCGTGCGCGATCGGGCGCCGGCGCGAGCCCGTTCTCGACCGTGCGATGATAGAGCACGAACGGCAGATGGACGACGTCCGCCGGCGCCGCAGCCGCCGCCACGGTGACGATCTGGTGGATGGCGGCGCGATCGAGCGGATCGCCGCCACGCGGCAGATCGTCGCGATGGATCAGTGCCAGCCGACTGGCGTAATCCTGCGCCAGCGCGAGATCGTCGCTCCACGCACCCTTCAGATAGGCGCCGCCGCGCACCCCGGTCAGCGGATCGATCTGGTCCTCGTCCGAATAGATCAGCGCGAAGCCGGGCGCCTCCCCTGCGGCGATCGCAAGGTGGAGCAATGCAGTCCGCGCGACGAGATCTCCCGCCTCGACGAAGCTCACCAGATCGCCGCCTGCCGCGGCGCGGGGAGACACGGCCGCCGGCACCACGCGGACGCGTGGATCCAGCGCCTCGGCGGCATCGGGCGCATCGAGGCACAGCGCCTCCCAATGGGGATAGACCTGCGCCTTGAGCGCGCGGATCGTGGCCGCCGCGGCATCGCCCGACCCGTCGCCGAAGACGATCACCGAGATGAGCGGCCAGTCGCGGTCGGTGGCGGCGAACCAGTCGCGCGCCTGGTCGATCTCGCCATCCTCGCCATGCGCCGCGAGCCAGGCCTGATACTCCTCGGCATCGGCCACCGTCCCGCCGAACAGCTCGGCGGCCAGATGCGCGGGGAGCTGGTGAAGGTGACGCTGGCCGCCGGGGACGATCGCCTCGGGACCGTCGATCGTCCGCTCGATACCCGAGACGCGGACGACGGCGGCGCGGCCGGCATATCCGCTCGGTACGTCGTGCCAGTCGATCGCGAAGACGTGGCGGTCGCCCGAAGCGACGCAAGCTTGCGCCAGCACGAAGGCGCCGTCGATGACGAGCTCGACGACGGGCACGAGATCGGGGCGCTGCGCGAAGCGGACCCAGCCGGCGATGCCGCGATTATCGGCCCGTTCGATGCCGCCTGCGAAACCGTAATCCTCCGCGGGCGTCGCCACCAGACCCTCGCTCGGCCAGGCGAGCAATCCCTCGCCGACACCGGCCAGCGGCGGCGTCTCGGCGAGCAGCGCCTCCAGTCCGGCGATCCGCTCGTCGCGCGCG
>CAZZZX010000040.1:0-12125 GCA_964658585.1 uncultured Novosphingobium sp. | reverse complement strand
CGGTCAGAAGTCGAAGCGCGCCTCGACAAGGAACGTCCGCGGATCGCCTGGCACCGCGGTGTTCGTCTGGAACAGCTCTCCCAACGCGACGCCTCCCACATAATAGGTGCGGTTGAACGCATTCTTGAGATTGGCGGAGACGGACCATCCGGCGTGCTTGTCCTGGACGCCCAGCCGGAAGTTGACGATCGTGTACCCCGGCAAGTGCGTGCCCGGATTGAGATTGCCGGTGGAGCTGAAATACGTCCCCGTCTGGGCGTAGACGTCGCTCCTCAAAGAGGCGCTCAGCGCGTCGGAGATCGGATAGGTCGCTTCCGCGAACGCGGTGCCCGACCATTTCGCGGTGTCGGGATAGGTCCCGAACTCCACCGGCGCGCCGCCGTTCACGGAGACGAGGTTCCGCGTGAACTTCGCATCAGTGTAATTCGCCGCACCGCCGATCTGGAGCCATGTCGCCGGCGTGACCTGCCCGTCGAGCTCGGCCCCGCGCACCCTCGCGCGCGGCACGTTCACCGTCGTCGCCGCGGGCGAGCCGTTGGACAGCGTATAGGCGACGCGCTGGGCGTTCTTGATCCAGTTCTGGTACAGTGCGATGTTGAGGCGCACGGGCACGCCGATAGCGTCACCCTGATATTTCGCGCCGATCTCGCCGTCGGTCACGGTCTCCTTGCCGTAGCCGTTGCCGCCGTCCACGCCGAGCCCGGGCACCGGCCGGACGACGTTATTGAACCCGCCGTTGCGGTAGCTGCGGCGCGACTTCACGTAGAGGAGCAGGTTGGAATTTATCTGATCCTGCACACCTAGCGTCCAGCTGACGTTTCCGTATCGTTTGGCCTGACTATAATCGTAGGTCGCCTGCACCGCCGCCGGATCGGACATCGAGATATCCCTCGGCAGCGTCCGGATCGAGATACGCTCGCTCGTGTAGCGCGCGCCGCCGGTCACCCCGAGACCGTCGACGCCGGTCGCGTCACTCAGATCGTATGTGCCCTGCGCATAACCGGCATAGGTCTTGTTGCGGACGATGGTGTTGTTGAACTGAACCGACGCGATTATCGGAAATTGGAGCAGACGGCTGGTCGTCAAATTGTAGTTCCGCTCGGCCGAATAATAAGCACCTGTGACGTAGGAGAGGCGATTGTCGAACGCCTTGCCGACGATCTGCGGCTCCTCCGAAAACTGACGTGTCCTCGTGATGTTGCCCTGCGCGCCATTGTCGTCGATCCCGTAGGGCGTGCCGTCGATATCGCCATAATTGGCGCTATCGAGATGGGTGTAGCCGAGGATGTTGCGAAACTGGGTGTTCTCTCCCAGGTCGATCGACGTGATGTTCGACACGATGACGTTGCGCCCGCGATAGGCGTTGGGGCCGTCTGACTCCACACGGAACGGACCGCGCGCCTTTTGAGTGTTGAGGTAGGATCCCACGCCGCCGGGATCGAGGTTAGGATGCGCGGCTGCGTAGGCGGCCGCGGCGCCGTCGCCCGCGTTCGGCGGTCCGCCCGCGCCCGCGACGAACGCGCTAATGATGCCGTCAAATTGTGCGGCATTGCCGAAATTGGTCAGCGCGATGATCGGAACGAGGCCGTTGGGATTGAGGCTATAGAGCCCGCCTACCAGACTGTTTCCATTGGCGTGGTAATAATCGACGACCGTGTCGTTCTGCACGCCCTCGACCGGCTTGATCGTCAGGCTGCCGCGGAACCCGTAGCGATCGACGTCGCCGGCGCGCGTATTGGTATACAGGTTCTTCTGGTAGCCGTCGCGCTTCTGGTAGAAGCCGGCTACACGCGCCATGATCTTGTCGTCCACGATCGGCACGTTGACCGCGCCTTCGAACTGGCGAAGGTCGTAGTTGCCGAGCCGGCCGAGCACATAGCCTTCGAACTCGTTGCTTGGCTTAGCAGTGCTGAACAGCACCGCGCCACCCGTCGAATTTCGCCCGAAAAGCGTGCCCTGCGGGCCCTTCAGGACCTGGATCGATGACAGATCGTAGAAAGCCGACGCCCCGCCAGCACCGCCAACCTGAATTTCGTCGAAATAAGGCAGCACGCCTGGGCGTGTGGCACTAAATGCGTCGAGCGACTGGCCGCGAAGCGCGTAGTTGAGCTGATTAGAGTTCTGCGAGGCGCGCACCGTTAGTCCGGGCGCTACTTGGGGTAGATCGGCCTCGGTTGTGACCGCGCGCTTCTCTAGCGTATCCGCGCTGACTACTGCTACAGCAACGGGCGTGCGCTGCAGGCTCTCGGCGCGACGTTGCGCCGTCACGATGATGTCACCCCCGCTCGCGGTCCCAAGATTTGATGTCGCGTCCGCGGCGCCGGCGCTGCCCGCGTTCACTGCCGGATTGGCGTTTTGCGCGGCGGCATTACCGTTGGTGGCTGCCGGCGGGCTCCCCAAATTAGGCGTGTCGGAAACCTGGGCGGCAGCAGGAAATGCCACTATCCCGGCGGCGACTAAGCAGGTTCCGCGCAAAAACACGGAGGGCTTGGCTGGCATACGTTGTCTCTCCCCTTCTGGCCCACTACCGTGACCTCGGCGGACATCGTATATCAGGTATTCACTTTCGGCAAGTCTGAATGCTGAGTTTTTTATGAACCAATCGCGCGAAGTTGCCGTTCCAGCACGTCCATATGCTCAAAGACAGGCGTCCCTGGCGCAGCGCCGAAGAGAGTCGATAGCCGGACAAGCAATTGCTTGAGGCGAAGGAGTTCGGTAGGCTTAAGTGTCAACATCGCCTCAGCTTCGATCGCTTTCGTCGCAGCAGCCAAGCTTACGATCGCCTGTCGCCCACGCTCGCTGATACGCAATATTGGATTATTATCATCACCTCCTATATTGATCAGATCACGGCTCGCCATTTCGCTTGACATCAGTGGCGTGATGCGAAGTCCGGTATAGGAAATAACCGCATCAATCTGGTTCACGGTATGCGGCCCCGACATTAGTACGCCCAATACGTAATGATCATGTAAACCTACCTGGAGTCGCTCGCGCTCGGCACGTACCGGGGTCAGAACCTGAAAGTATGCACGTTGAAGTAAATGTCCAAGATCAGTTTCAGCGCTTAGTGTTGGATCAACGCCCCCTCCATCTTGAACGTAGCGGCCGCCATGGAAAAGCAAGGGTGGGGCAGGGCGATGTTCGTAGGCAACGACTTCGCCCACGAAGATGATATGATCGCCACCTTCGTATCGATAGGCTGATCGACACTGGAAACGTGCACTGCAACCTTCTAGAAGCGGAATGTCGTTAGCGCCGCGCGTCACGCCGACCTGATTGAATTTATCGATGCCGCTGTTAGCGAACTGGTTCGACAATTCCTCTTGATTCGACGCTAATATATGAACTGCGAAGTGAGAGGCATCGGCGAATGCAGCGAGACTGCGCGAGTTTTTGGCTAGGCTCCACAGCACGAGCGGCGGATCTATAGAAACTGAATTAAAACTGTTTGCTGTAACACCGATGTCGCCGTCAGCACCGCGGGTCGTAATGATTGTCACGCCGGTGGCGAACGAGCCCAATGCGCGCCTGAAATCGCGGGGATCGAACGCCTCGATCATTTCTACCAGCGGGTGTGCGCGGAGCGCGAAGCGGCAGCCAGTGCCGCCTCAGTCGAGATCTCCTTTCCCGCGTCATCCACGAAATGGATGTCGAAGACGCCGCCGGTCACTAGCGCAATAACGCAATCGTCTTTCGATTCACAGCGAAAGCGATGGACATGCTTGCTCGGGAGTTGGGAATAGGATCCAACCTTCAGGATCGTGGGGCGCATTCCCAGCATCTGGCCGAGAGGAGCGCCACGAAGTACGATCAACTCCTCCGACGGAGTATGCCAGTGATAGGGAACGACGCAGCCGCTTTTCATGCGAACCATGACACTGGCGGGGCCAGTCCCAAGGTTGCCGCGCAGTGGCGCCATCGTCACACATTCCGGTACGCCAGGTACGGCGCCGAAGTTCGCTGTCGTCGGGTCCTGAAGTAAGGTCACGACCGGAGCCTGCGCTGCACTGGCTGGCAGCGAGGAGCTTGACGAGGCCACCACGACGACGCTCAGAACGACTGATACAAATTTCACAAGCTCTCTCCGAGTTGAGTTGATCAAGCGTATACCAGATATGCGATATTGCAAGGCTGGCTTTCGTTGCGGCTCTACCCACGGGCAAAGGGATTGTCACGGCTGCCGACCTCGAGCACATAAGGACGGTCGTCCCGTCGAAGTGGCCGACATCATGCTCGTCCGACAGAAGCGGGCATCGCCGAGGGCATGTTGTTCATGACGATCGAGGAGGAGACGGATGTCAATAATGGCGTCCTGTGGCCCGACCGCTTCGAGGCGCAACGGCGGACCGCGCCCTCGTTCGCGATGATCGGGAAGACGGGGCGGCTTCAGAAGAGCTTCAGAATAATCGCATCGACACCTACATCATCATCGACCAGGTGATCGACTACAAGCGCGAGATCGTCGGCCTGCACATCGGCCCGAGCGAGGCGGAGCCGTTCTGTTCGACCTTCCTGCGCGACCTCGTCCGGCGCGGCCCGAAGGGCGTGAAGCTCGTCATCCCCGATGCGCACGAAGGACTCAATGCAGCCATTACCTGCGTCGTCGGCGCCACCTGGCAGCGCTGCCGCGTCCACTTCATGCGCAACGCCCTGGCGCATATGCCGAAGGGCCAGAACATCGTCGTCGCCGCCGCGATCCACCAGTTCTTCTTCCAGCCCGACCACGCCGCCGCGACGCAGAGCTGGCGCCACGTGGCCGACCAGCTCCGCGCGCGATGGCCGAAGCTGGGACAACGCGGCGATGGAAACTTCCTCATCTTCGATGAAGACCTAACGGAACGGGCGGAAGACATATCGCACGCGTAGCCAAGCGAGGCAGACGTGTTCGATTACATCGAACACTTCTACAATCCAACGTGCCGGCACTCAACACTGGGGTATCTCAGCTCCCGTGGACTTCGAGCGCCAAGCGCAGGTAGCTTATACGCTGGAGGCAATCATAGCGTCAGCCTCGTTTGCGCTCGATCCCGGCAGACTGGCGCATACGGCAGTCGCCACCGGGGCCGCCGTACGGACGCTCGCTGCGGCGCCTATGATCCACACAGCATGCTCACCGAAGCCGTCTATCAGACGCAGCGCAGCGGCCCGACGCGGACACGTTGGAGGTGATTGAGGACGACGAAACGTCGGTGGAGCGCCGCGAGTCCGGTGAGGAAGTTGCCGCCAGCCAGTTCGCAGGCGAAGTCGTGCTCGACGGCAAGGCCGAGACCTTGGCTCAAGCTTGCGTGCAAGCTGCGCGCAGTTCGGTCGAACAACTCAAGAGTATCGTGCCGGCAATCGCGGCCAAGCACCGCGTGAGTGTCGGCGCGCTAGCCAATTACCTTGCATTTCGCCTTTCCTGGCAGAGAGTGAATTGGTGGGGCGCCGCCGCAAACCTGCAAGAAGACGGCGATCCTTGGACAATCGCCCGCGACGTCTTCGTCGAGCGGTTTCCATACGATATCGACAACGATCTCGATCGACAGCTGCTCGATCGAGCGCTGCAATGAGGTAGACCATGGCCGATTTCAAGAAACCCCCGCCGCTCGACATCGCATGCACGGCGACCGACTGCGAGAACGATCTTCACTGCTTCAAGCAGTTGAAGAAGATGTCGCCAGCTGAGCGCGGTAAGTGCCGTTCCTGCGGGGTGGACCTGGTCGACTGGAAGCGCCTGCATGCTCGCGACAAAGGTGATGCCAAGCACACGTTCAAGGCGCTCCAGCACGAGCTTATCCGTCACCACTTCTTCCACCAGCCCGTCGATGAAGGGGCGGTTCGGCATGCACAGCGCAAGGGCCGGATCGCGCTTAAGGCGGCAGCGCGTCACCGGCTCGAAAAGTACCTAGCGGTCGCCGAGCCGCCGCGCGATGGCCGTCAGACACCGCTGCATGGCAACGCCATCTACTATGCCCAGCACGGCACCGCGACCTGCTGCCGGACTTGCCTTGAATATTGGCACGACATTCCCAAGGGTCAGCCGCTGACACCGGATGAACTCGACTACTGCACCTCGCTCGTCGACTTGTTTCTCGACAAGCGCTTGCCCGATCTCGCCGACGATCCGATCGCGGTTCCGAGGCGCCGGCGAGGCTTGCCGCCCGAGGAGGGGCAGACCGCGCCATGACGCCCGCCGCCAAGCCGATCGACACCGAACGCTTCGCCGCGCACCTGCGCGCGCGAGCGATCGACGTAGAAGGGGAGCGCGTCCTTATCTCGCGGCTTGGCGGCTCGGGCCAGGAAGTCGACCTCACGCTGCCTGCGAACTGCAACGGCTATGGCCGCGTGCGTCATTTCCGACAGGCCACCTCGCTTGGATGGCCCTCCAACCCGCTGCCGATCGCACCCGCATGCCGCGCGCTCGGCATCAAGACCGTACCCGACATGATGACGGCGCTTGTCTTTCAGAACGCAGCATGCGCGTGGCGCTGCTGGTATTGTTTTGTTCCTGAGGAATTGCTCAAAGCCGACCTTACTCACTCGGCTTGGTTCACCTCGGACGATCTGGTCTCCCTGTACCGCCAGATCGCCGAACCTCCCTTGATCATCGACTTGTCGGGGGGATCGCCCGACCTCGTCCCCGAATGGACGCCGTGGATGATGCGGGCGCTCGACGGCGCGGGGCTAGCCGACACGACCTACTTGTGGACCGACGACAACCTCAGCACGACGTACCTATTCGACGCGCTCTCGTCCGACGAGCTCGCCCGCCTGCGCAGCTACCGCAACTATGGCCGTGTGTGCTGCATCAAGGGGTTCGATGCACGGTCGTTCGCTTTTAACACGCGCGCCGCGGCAGATGGCTTCGAGCGGCAATTCGAGGTGCTGCGGCGCGTCGTCGATCTTGGCCTGGACGTCTACGGTTATATCACGCTCACATCTCCAGATGATCGCGCGGTGGATGGGGGTGTCGCCGATCTCGTCGATCGGCTGCAGGCGATCGATCCGAATTACCCGCTCCGCGTCGTGCCGCTGCAGATCACCGTCTTCACGCCGGTTGCACAGCGACTTGCACGCGATGCGGACAGGGAGCGCAGCCTCGTGGTGCAGGAACAGGCGATCGCTGCCTGGAACAGCGAGCTAATCAAGCGCTTTTCGCCCGCGCTGCGCGCCCTCCCCATCGGCGCCGTACCGCTCCAGCGGCGGGAGGGCTAAGCATGTCGAGCCGCATCGTGTCCGCCGTCGCTTTCGGTGATAGCGTTGATGTGATGACGAAAGCAGCGCTTGGCGAGGGCGCTGCCAGCTTTTCGGCGCTCTTGCACCGGTTGCCGGCGATCTACCCCACCGAAGTCTTGTCGTCCCTTGAACGGCTGGTGACGGCAGGCCTGATCGAGCCTCGGGTCGCGGCGGAGGCGCGGCGGCAGGCAGGCGAACGCACTGCGTCGCTGGTGGAGGGCCGTTCGCTCCTCCCGGTGCCTCACCCGCTCGACTACGAGTGGCGCTTTACCCCTGATGCCTCGCGGGAGCTCCTCGACCGCGCCATTGCCCTTACCCCGCCCGGCGGCGACCTCCTGCTGTTCGGGACACCGGGACTTGCCGTCGAGGCACTTTCCCTCCCCCCGAACCGCCGGCTCGCGTTCCTGGCCGAGAACAACAGCGTGACCCAGCGCGTGATGGCGCTCAATCGGGCCACCGGTTCACCGCTCGATATCGCCTTCTGCAGCGGCGGCTTGCCGCGCGAGACCTCCGACGCGGTGATCCTCGATCCGCCCTGGTACCCCGATTTCGTTCGCCCAATGCTCGCCGCCGCCGCACACGCGTGCCGGATTGGCGGCGTGGTGCTAATTAGCTTGCCTCCGTTTGGTACCCGACCGAGCGCGGAAGCCGATCATCACGCCACGCTTGGCTTCGGCCGGCGGCTCGGTCTCGACCCCATCGCGCACGACGCGCTGGCAATTAGGTACGCGACACCCTTCTTCGAGCGCAATGCGCTCGCCGCAGTTGGCATCTACCCCCCTCCCTATTGGCGCCGCGGTGACCTGGTGATGTTCCGCAAGACGCGCGCCGCCGTCAGGCCGGCCGCCGCAAGTGGGTCACACCGCCGGCCATGGACCGAGGTGACAGTTGGCCGCATGCGTCTGTTCGTGCGGCAAGGTGCCCGCACCGCCGCCGTCACCGGATTGAAGCCGCTTGTCGACGGGGAGGTTCTGCCGAGCGTCAGCCGCCGCGATCCGCGTCGGCGGCATGGGCAGGTCTGGACCTCGGGCAATCGGGTCTACCGCACCGGGAACCCCCAACTAGTCCTGGACGCGGCCAATGCATGCGACCAAGGCGCTGATGGTACTGGCGCCCAGCATGGTCTGTGGGGCACAGTCCGCGAGCGCGAAGCTCGCGAGCGAGTCACAGACTGTCTGCGGGCGCTGGCGGCGCTCGAAGCGCAGGAAGAGCAGGGCGTCGTACCGGGCGCCGGTGAACGGAGTATGCCTTGCACGTCGCTTTCGATCACCTGTTAGGACATGTCGATGGCCACCATTTCTGGCTAAAGTACCTGACGCAGGCGTGTGAGCCGCAAAGCCCGATTGGCATCCACCTCGCCATTTTCGCTGAACCGTTTCTCTCGATGATCCTGTCGGGTGAAAAGACGATCGAGTCGCGCTTCAGTCGCAACCGTTGCGCTCCATACGGCGAGGTTGGCGACGGTGACGTCATCTTGATCAAGGCGGTTGCTGGTCCGATCTGCGGCATCAGCTTAGCCCAACGCACCTGGAGTTACGATCTCGCGAGTGAGCCGATGAGCCGTATCCGGGACCGGTTCGGGGCGGGGATCGGAGGAGATGACGAGTTCTGGGCCGCCCGCACCGACGCGCTTTATGCGACTTTGATCGAGCTAGGGATGCCTGCCGCCCTCCCCCCCGTTGTTTGCGACAAGCGGGATCGCCGGGGCTGGGTTGCGCTGCGATCGCGCCAGATGAGTCTCACCTTTTGATGAGCATGTTGCTGTGCTTCTCGGGCGCGATCGGCAGCGGTAAATCGTCTGTCAGCACCGCCGTAGCGGAGACATTGGGCTGGCCGCGAACAGCGTTCGGCGATTATCTTCGCAATGAGCTCTCCCGCCTCGGCGGCGACGCGAGTTCACGCGAAGCGCTGCAGGAGCTTGGCCAACAGCGTGTGACAGCAGATGCAACATCCTTTTGTCGCGATGTCCTACTAGGAGGTGGATTTAGCTGCGATGTTAACTTTGTGATTGATGGTGTGCGTCACGTCCATGTCTACAATATCTTGGAGAAGCTTGCAGCGCCCGGAACCGCTCGTCTTATTTTCCTACAGGCTGGCGACAAAACACGCTCGACTCGAACCCAAGCGAGGCCAGATGGACAGGATTTTGAGCGAGCGTCGCATCACACCGTCGAAGCCGAATCGCGCCAGGAGCTTCCAGTCCGTGCTGATGTCTGTATAAACGCCGAGCGGGAATTTGAGCTCGTTACGGCCGATTGTCTCCGGTCCGTTCGCCAGTGGCAGGCGGCCGCAGTTTCGATCTGATCCGGAAAGGGCTGGTTGCGGAACGCCAGCTCCGTCTGCTTTACGTTCTCGCAGCGTCACCAGCAACGACGGCGCCCGCCTTCCCGAGGGAGGCGGGCGCGTCTAGAACGTGCAAGGGCTGGAGGGAGGACGTCAATGAGGCCGTGGGCGCGGAACGTCGGGGCGAGCATCCTCACCGCTTCGTTGACGCTGGGCTTGCTGGTCGTCGCCAACCGCACGATCCCGGCCGCCATGTCGCCGGCCCTTCGTGTCTCAGCGACCGGAGAACGCGTGACACCGCCGGTAAGCTCGCCGGCGGCCGCGGCCGCTCCGAACGGACTCTCCGGCCGGAGCATCGCCGCCCCGCCCTGGTGGGCCGACCTCCTGGGTCGGACTGCTTGGCCCATCGCGCTGCTCGCGGCCCTGCTCCTCGTTGCATGGGATTCGCGGCTGCGCCGCATCTTCGGCGCGGGCTCGAGGCTTGTCCGCAAGATAAAGGCGGGCGGGGTTGAGATGGAGATCAGTGCGGAGGCCGCGGACGAGGTGCGTTCGCAGTTGCGGGCATCCTTCCGCGATCTGGTCGGCAGCGCCCGCGATGAATACCAGCGCATGGCCGACCTCCAGGACGTCGACCGCCGGCTCGAAGCCGCCGCACGCGAGGTGAAGGTGCGGCTCGGCCGATCCCCATCGGGCATGAGGGCAACGGTCCACGTGCGAGATATCGTGTTTCGCGACTACCTCTACCAGCTCGTCGACTACTATCCGGACGGCGGCGGCGCCCACCGCAGGTTCTCGCAGCGATACGGGATCATTGGCCGCAGCTGGCGCTCCGCCAAGTCTCACGGGACCGGCGACGCCTTTGGCGGTGGCGCCTCCGAGGCCTCCCTTGTCGAAGAATGGGGCATGACGCGTGACGAGACGCATGGCGTGCTCAACTCGCGTCCAGCCTGCCTCAGCGTCCTTCTCAGCGCGGACGGCGTGGAAGTCGGCATTCTATACGTCGACTCCAAGGACAAGGATGCCTTCGGCGACGACCGATCGGCGCAAGCGCTGGCCGAAGCACTCCAGCGCGATCCGAAGATTGACGCCTTGGCTGCCAGCGTGGGCAGAGCGCTCGCCCCGCTGCGGGCCGCAGGACCCAACCTAGACATCAAGGAACTCGGCTGATGATCTCTACGATCACGGCGGTGCGCGCCGTCGGCACTTATCAGGACGTCGCGGCCGAATACTACGACCGGACGAGACATCCGACGTGCGCCGGCCTCAGGATGTTGAGCGGGCGCTACATCGCAGCTCGACTTTGCAGGACCGCGTCAGCGCCGCGCCGCATTGTCGAGATGGGCGCGGGCCGCTCTATCGTCGCCGAACTGCTTGGCAGCGGCGCAACGGACCAGCTCGTGCTCGTCGACAATTCGGAGGGAATGCTTCGCCACTCCGCTGGCCTCGTCGATCCCGCTTGCAGGCTCGTGGCGGACGCAGCCGCGACGGGACTTCCAACCGGCTCGGTGGACGTCCTCGTTTCGTCGCTCGGCGACCCCTACAATTCGGTTCGGTTTTGGCGCGAGGTGGCGAGGCTGCTGCGACCTGACGGGATCTGTCTCTTCACGACGCCGTCATGGGCTTGGGCTTCAGCCTTCCGCAGCGCAGATCACCAAGACTCCGCGGAATTCGTTGTTGGCGACGGCGAAGTTCTGTCGCTGCCCTCGGTCGTGTTGTCCGAGGAGGACCAGCGCGCGATGTGGCAGGGCGCGGGATTTCACGTCCTCGAGGTAGTTGGCGCTAGCGCCGCAGACCTCGGCGAGCTTGCGCCGCCAAAGCTTCTTCGAGTCCCGGATCATGTCCCCGTGCTGACCGCCGCTATGCTCCGCCGCTGAAGCGGTGCCGCGACGGGCAGCGATGTCACGGGAGGGCGGCGCTGGTGACGCATCTTTTCACAGTGAGGATGAGGCATGGGTGCCCCTTGGTGAGAAAGTACCCCGCGTTGACCGGCGCGAGGCGGCGCACGGGATCGGGATGGCCCCGCCGAGGACCCGTCCCTGAGGATCTGGGCGGTGACGGGGCAATCTCAGCAGTTGGCGACCTTCGCCGGGCAGACGTCGTCATGGGCCTGGGCATATCGGCGAAGTCGCGACCTAAGGTCAGCTCGTTTAATACGTTAGCTGACGGGGCGGTCTTATAGCGGGCAGCAGCAAGTAGCTGCCGGGGCAAGCTTCATGAACAAATGTCTGTTTGCGCCATCTGAGTACTCGAAAGCGGACGGGCCGCTTTCCCCCCAACAATCCCATAGGTATTGCCGCCAAGATGCTCTCTCTACGCTCTCGCGGCAGCGGGACCGGCGTATCGAGCCGGTCCCTTTGCACGTTAGCTCTCGCCGTCGGTAGGCGAGGCTTCGGTCTGCTCGACCGCAACCTTCGGGGGCCGGCCGCGCTTCTTCGGAGCGGCAGCTGGCTCGACGGTCTCTGCTGTGGAGGCCTTCGGCTTCGTTGCTCTCGATGCAGGTGCTTTCTTCGCCTTGGGCGCGGGCTCGACGATCTCCGCGACCTCGGGCGTCTTCTTGCGGCCCAGACCAATCGCGTTCGCCAGGCTGCGGCGCTGCTCGGCATAGGCGGGCGCGACCATCGGAT
>CAZZZX010000039.1:11674-12146 GCA_964658585.1 uncultured Novosphingobium sp. | reverse complement strand
GATCGTGGAGGTGGGCCGGTGAGCATCGAGTACGCCGACCGCGCGCCGCTGGACGCCGCTGGTCGCGACCGATGGCGTGGACGGGCTGCTGCTCGACATCGGCGCCTCGGCCCATCTGTTCGGCGGCGAGGCGGGGCTGGTCCGTCGTGCGCGCCGGCTCGCGCGCCGCGCGGGGCTGGCGCTGCGCGTCGCGGTGGCGGGATCGGCCGGCGCCGCGCACGCGCTCGCCCGCCACGCCCCCGCCAGGGTGACGATCGTGCCGCCGGGCGAGGATGCGACCGCGGTCGCGGCGCTGCCGCCCGCCGCGCTGCGGCTCGACACCGCGACGATCGACGCACTGGCGCGGCTCGGCTTCGACCGGATCGACCGGCTGCGTGCCGCCCCGCGCGCGACGCTGACCCGTCGCTTCGGTCCGCTGCTCGATCGCCGGCTCGAGCAGGTCGGCGAAGGGCAGCTTGCCGAAGCGCTCGCT
>CAZZZX010000039.1:0-11664 GCA_964658585.1 uncultured Novosphingobium sp. | reverse complement strand
CGCGCCGCTGGTCCCGCCGGAGCCGCCGCGCGCGCGCCGCAGCCTGCTCGAGCCGATCCGGACCCCCGAAGCGATTGCCGTGGTGATCCAGGATCTTGTCGCCGATCTTTGCGATCGGCTCGGCACGCGCATGGGGGGCGCGCAGCACCTCGTGCTGGTCTGCACGCGGGTCGACGATGTCGAGCAGGTGGTCACGGTCGGGCTGGCGCGGGCGAGCCGGGCGCCCGCGCATCTCGCCGATCTGCTGATCCGGCGGATCGAGACGATCGATCCCGGCTTCGGCATCGAGACGATGACGCTCACCGCGCGCATCGTGCAGGCGCTGGTGCCCGAACAGATCGGCGCGGTCCGCGAGGGTGACGCCCCCGATCTCGCGGTGCTGGTCGATCGTCTCGCCAATCGCTTCGGCGTCGCCGCGCTTCATCGCGCCGCGCCGGCGCAGAGCGATGCGCCGGGACGCATGGTGACGCGGCTCGGCCCGCTCGCGCAGCCCTGTGCGGCGACGTGGCGCGCCGACTGGCCGCGTCCGGTACGGCTGCTCAGCCGTCCGCAGCGGCTCGACCGCTATGTCGCCGAGCTTCCGGACTCGGCGCCGCGCGCCTTCACCTGGCGCGGCACCCGCTACAGGGTCACCGGCGCCGACGGGCCCGAGCGGATCCATGGCGAATGGTGGCGCGGCGGCGCGCCGTATCGCAGCCGCGACTATTTCCGGGTCGAGGTGGAAGGCGGCGGCCGCTACTGGCTGTTCCGGCTCGGCGACGGCCGCGATCCCGAGACCGGTCCGGGCGACTGGTTCGTCCATGGTGCGTTTTCGTGAGAAGGGCCGCACCCTTTCGCGCGTTCCCGACCTGACGCCATGACCCGTTATGCCGAGCTCCAGGCGACCTCGCATTTCAGCTTCCTGCGCGGCGCGTCCAGCCCCGGGGAGCTTCACGTCGCCGCGCTCGCGCTCGGGATCGAGGCGGTGGCGCTGACCGATCGCAACAGCCTCGCCGGTATCGTCCGCGGTCTCTACGCGCAGAAGGAGACCGGGCCGCGTGCGATCGTCGGCTGCCGGCTGGATCTGGTCTGCGGCACGTCGCTGCTCGTCTACCCCGAGGACAAGCCGGCCTATGCGCGGCTCGCCCGGCTGCTCAGCCTCGGCAAGGGCCGCACGCTCGACGATGCGGGCAAGCGCATCGCCGCCAAGGGTGCCTGCCTGATCGGCTGGGACGATGTCGAGCAGTGGAGCGAGGGAATGCTCGCCATGCTGGTGCCCGATCTGCCCGGCGCGGCGACGGGCGACGCGCTCGATCGGCTGCGCGCGGTGTTCGGCGATCGCGCGCATTGCGCATTGTCGCTGCGCCGCCGCCCGGGCGACGGCCAGCGTCTCGCCGCGCTCGGCACGCAGGCGGCGAAGGCACGCGTCGCCACGGTCGCGACCGGCGACATACTCTACGCCACACCCGACCGGCGGCTGCTGCAGGACGTCGTCACCTGCATCCGCGAGAAATGCACGATCGACGAACTCGGCCATCGCCGCGAACGCTTCGCCGACCGTCACATGAAATCGGGCGAGGAGATGACGCGGCTGTTCGCGCGTCACCTCGGCGATACGCGGCCGGTGGCGCGCGCCGCCGAACTCGCCGATCGCTGCCGCTTCTCGCTCGCCGAGATGCGCTATCAATATCCCGAGGAGGCGCGCCCCGGCGAGACCCCGCAACGGACGCTCGAGAAGCGCGTCGAAAGCGCGCTGGCGGTGCGCTATCCCGATGGCCCCCCGCCGATGCTGCGCGACCAGATCGACACCGAATTGAGGGTCATCGATAAACTCGATTATGCGAGCTATTTCATAACCGTAGCACGCATCGTCGAGGCCGCGCGCGAAAAGCGTATCCTCTGCCAGGGGCGCGGCTCCGCGGCCAATTCGGCGGTCTGCTACATCCTCGGCGTGACCTCGATCGATCCGTGCGACGGCAACCTGCTGTTCGAGCGCTTCATCTCGGAGGAGCGCAACGAGCCACCCGATATCGACATCGATTTCGAGCATGAGCGCCGCGAGGAGGTGATCCAGTGGATCTACGACTTCTACGGGCGCGACAGGTCGGCGCTCACCGCCACCGTGATCCGCTACCGCGCGCGCGGCGCGGTCCGCGAGGTCGGCAAGGCGCTCGGGCTGAGCGAGGACGTCACCGGCGGCCTGTCCAGCCTGGTGTGGGGCTGGAGCCGCGAGGGGGTGGGCGAGAAGGAGGCCGACGCGATGCGGCTCGACGTCACCGATCCGCGGCTGCGGATGACGCTCGATCTCGCGCGCCAGCTCATCGACACGCCACGCCACCTCTCACAGCATCCCGGCGGTTTCGTGCTGACCCGCGAGCGGATCGACGAGCTCGTGCCGATCGAGCCCGCGGCGATGAAGGACCGGCAGGTCATCGAATGGGACAAGGACGATATCGATCTGCTCAAGTTCATGAAGGTCGACATCCTCGGCCTGGGGATGCTCGGCTGCATGAGGCGCGGGTTCGATCTTCTGAGCGAATACAAGGCCCAGCAGGTCAGTCTTTACAGCGTTCCGGATGGCGACGAGGCGACCTACGACATGATCTGCAAGGCCGATACGCTCGGCGTCTTCCAGATCGAGAGCCGCGCGCAGATGACGATGCTGCCGCGTCTCAGGCCGCGCTGCCTCTACGATCTGACGATCGAGGTGGCGATCGTCCGCCCCGGCCCGATCCAGGGCGACATGGTCCACCCCTATCTGCGCCGCCGCGATGGCATCGAGCCCGAAGACTATCCCACCGAAGCGCTGCGCGACGTGCTGGGAAAGACGAAGGGCGTGCCGCTGTTCCAGGAACAGGCGATGCAGGTGGCGATGGTGTGCGCGGGCTTCACCGGCGGCGAGGCGGACGAACTCAGACGATCGATGGCGACCTTCAAGGTCACCGGTGGCGTCCACAAGTTCCACGACCGGATGATCGAAGGGATGATCGAACGCGGCTATTCCCGGGAGTTTGCGGAGAAGACCTTCCGCCAGATCGAAGGGTTCGGCTCCTACGGCTTTCCCGAAAGCCACGCCGCCAGCTTCGCGCGGATCGCCTATATCTCGTCGTGGATGAAGTGCCACCATCCCGACATATTCTGCGCGGCGCTGCTCAACGCGCAGCCGATGGGCTTCTACGCGCCCGCGCAGATCGTCCGCGATGCGCGCCGGCACGGCGTCGCGGTGCGACCGGTGTGCGTGCAGGCGAGCCGCTGGGATTGCACGCTGGAGCCATGCCAGAAGCCGGGCGCTGGCCGATATTTCGCGGTGCGGCTGGGGCTGCGCACCGCCAAGGGGCTTGCCAACGCGGACGGCGCGAAACTGGTCGCGGCGCGCGGCGACATGCCGTTCGAGAGCGTCGAGGCGCTGTGGCGGCGCGCCGACGTGCCGATCGCAGCGCTGGAGCGCGTCGCCGAGGCGGACGGCTTCGGCGCGTTCGGGCTCGACCGGCGCGCGGCGCTGTGGGCGATCCGGGGTCTGGGCGCGACGCCGCTGCCGCTGTTCGCCGCGGCGGACGCCCACGCGGCGCGGCTCGCGCCCGAGATCGACGAACCCGCGGTGGCGCTGGTGCCGCTCACCGCGGGCGCGCAGGTGGTCGAGGATTATCGCGCGCTGGGGCTGAGTCTGCGCGCGCATCCGCTCGTCTTCCTGCGCGGCGATCTGGCGCGCGACGGGGCGCGGCCGTGCGCCGATCTCGATCACTGGCGCGACGGGCGCAGGATCGCGGTGGCGGGGCTGATCCTGGTCCGCCAGAAGCCGGGATCGGCCAAGGGGGTGATGTTCATCACGCTCGAGGACGAGGGCGGCATCGCCAACATCGTGGTGTGGCCCGATCTGTTCGAGCGCTATCGCCGCACCATCCTCACCGCCTCGACGCTGCTGGTGCGCGGGCGCGTGCAGCGCGAGGGCCAGGTGGTGCATGTCGTCGCGCACGAGATCGTCGATCGCTCGGCGCTGCTCGCCGCGGTCGCGTCACGCGATGTCGGCGACACCTTTCATCGCACCGGGCGCGGCGACGGCGCGCGGCATGGCGGCGGCCCCGATCCGCGCGATGCGGGCGAGGCGCCGGTCCACCGCCCGCGCGATCTCTACGCGCCCGATCAGCGCAGCCATGTCGGCAACCGGCCGATCCGGGTGCGGACGCGGGATTTCAGGTGAACGGGGCTGGATCAGCCGCCGAGATGCTGCCGGCCACGGGCGATCAGCTGGCGCGCGTCGATCGGCTTGTCGAACGAGACGCCGAAGCGGTTCTGGTCGATCCAGGCGACGCTGCCCGAGACGCGCAGGCCGCCGCAGATCAGCGTCACGCGCTCGTCATGGGTGGGCACCTGCTCGCTGTCGAGCTTGGCGCCGAGCGCCGAAATGTTGAGCAGATGGACGTCGCGCACGCCGTCGACGAACTCCATCTGCGCGGTCAGCAGCAGCCGCTGGCGCTCGCTGCCGCGCTTGTCCTCGGGCATCTCGAATGCTGACGCCATCTTGCCGTCTCCGCCGTGCGTTCCGGTCTCACGATTTGCCACGACGAGTCCTAAGGTAAGATTAACGAGACGGCCGCGATCACCCCAGTTCGGCGAGATCGAGCGCGTCGAGCAGCGCCGCGCGCGCCGCCACCGCCGCGGGCCAGGCGCCGAGCGTATCGAACTCGGCGGGCGAGACCCGCTCGGGCCAGTGCGCCTCGATCACCGCGGCGATGCGATCGAGCCGGCCTTCGTCGACGAGGAAGCGCGGATCGACGGTGGCGGGATCGCACACCACGCGCAGCCGCAGGCAGGCGGGGCCGCCGCCATTGGCCATCGACTCCCTGACGTCGACCGGGATCAGCCGGCGGATCGGGCCGTTGCCCGCGACGTGCGCCTCGGCCCATGCCGCGACGCTGCCGATGCGCAACGCCTCTTCGGGCAGGATCAGCGCCATCGCGCCTTCGGCCAGCGTGACGAGCTGCGCGTTGAACAGATAGCTGGCGATGGCGTCTTCCAGACTGACCGCGCTCGCCGGCACCTCGACGATCTCGACCGAGGGCAGGCGCTTGCGGAGCTGGCCGTAGAAGATGTCCTTGTCCGCGAACGCCTGCTCGTGCGCGAGCAGGACGCGCTCGTTGGCGACCGCGACGACATCGTTGTGGAACGCGCCCGCCGCGATCGCCTCGGGCGACTGGCGGACATGGACGGTGCGCTTCGGGTCGAGGCCATGGCGGCGTGCGACCGCGTGACACGCCTCGGGATGCTGGCGCGCGGGGAAGGGCCCGCCGCTCTCACCATGCACGAACACCTCGATGCCGGGCGCGCCGTGATGCTCGCACAGCCGCATATGGTTGGCGGCGCCCTCGTCGCCGAACGGTGGCGGGACCGGGCCGTGGACGGCGAAGGCGGTCTCGTCGGCGAAGGCGATGCGCAGTTGCGCGAGCGTCCCCGGCCATTCGTGGCTGCGATGCGGCATGGTGACGAGATTGGCGACGGTGAGGTGGCAGCGCCCGTCCTCGGTATCGGGCGCGGGCGAGACGGTGGCGGCGTTGGCCGCCCACATCGCCGAGGCGGAACTCGCGGCGGGCCACAGCCGGCCGGCACGCGCCGGATCGGTGGCGAGGCTCGCCAGCCATCCGGCATCGGGGCGGCGGTGCGGCAGCAGCACGCCCTGCGTCAGCCCGAGCGCGAGATTGGCGCGCATCTTGGCGATGCCCTGCAATGCCGCGGCGCGCGGCCGCGAGACGCTGCCCGCATTGGCGGTGGCGGCGAGATTGCCGAGGCTCAGCCCGGCATAATTGTGCGTCGGGCCGACGATGCCGTCGAAATTGATCTCGACGAGACCGCGCTCAGCGCCCGACATGGAGCACCTCGTCGCCCACAGCGACGCCGAGCAGCGCGGCGGCCTCGGCGTCGATCGCGATGCCGCCGGCGCGCCGCGCGATCTTCGCGCGGACGCAGCGGAAGCCTTGCAGCCGGCCGGCGGCGACCAGGCCCGGCTCGCCCGCCCCGCCATCGGTGGCGACCACCGTCGCGGCGCCGGCGTCGCGCACGGTGCGGATCGCGTCGGTCTGCGCGGCCATCGTCGGGCCGCCGTCGAAGATGTCGATATAGCCCTGATGCGAGAACCCCTCGGCCTCGAGCATCCGCATCGCGGCGCGTCCGGTCGGGTGCGGCAGGCCCATCACCGCGCGCGCCGCCTCGGGCAGCATCGCGATGTAGATCGGGTGCTTGGGCATCATGTCGGCGATGAACTGGTGGCCGTTGATGGCGTTGAACTGGTCCGCCTCCTGGAAGCTCATTCCGAAGAACTTGCCCGCGAGCCCGTCCCAGAAATGCGATCCGCCGGCCTCGTCGATCACCCCGCGCAGCTCGGCGATGGTGCGCGCCGCGAAGCGCTCGCGGTGACGCCGGATGAACAGGTAGCGCGAGCGCGCGAGCAGCTGGCCGAGGCCGCCCGCGCGTTCCCGCGGGTGCAGGAACAGCCCGCCGACCTCGGACGAGCCCTCCAGATCGGTGGTCAAGGACAGCATCTCGGCGCGGAAGGTGCGGCCGAGTTCGCGGCTCGACTGGCTGAGCACGCCCTGGCGATACGAGTAGAACGGCCAGCGCTGGCCGATCCGCGAGAAGATCTGCGCGGTGCCGCGCACCTGCCCGGTCTCGGCATCCTCGAGCATCAGCACGTAGAGATCGTCGCCCGGCGTGTCGTCGGTCTTGGCGAAGGCGTCTGCGGACAGGTCGAGCCGTGCCGCCAGCGCGTCGCGATCGGGGGGCAGGTTGGTGAAGCCGCCGCCCGTCAGCTTGGCCATCTCGTAGAGCGAGTCGATATCGTCGGCGCGCGAGGCGCGGATCACCATCGTCATGGCGCGCCATGCTCGGCGAGCGCGAGCAGCACGAGCGTGACGAGACGCGCGCGTTCGGGCAGGCTTTCGGGGATCAGATATTCCTCCGTCGAATGGATCGCGCCGCCCCGCGCGCCGAGCGTGTCGACGACGGGCACGCCGCACGCGGCGATGTTGTTGCCGTCGCACACCCCGCCGCTCGGCCGCCAGCCGATCTGCTGACCAAGCGCGGCGCCGCAGTCGCGGACCAGCGCGAACAGCCGCTCGGCGGCGGGGTCGAGCGGCTTGGGCGGTCGCGCGAAGCCGCCATGGACATGGATCGCGACCCCGTGCTCGGCGGCGACCATCGCCACTGCGGCGTCGATCAGGCTCTGCGCGCGCGTCTGGTCCTCGGGCGTGGCGGGGCGCAGGTTGACGCGCAGCACGGCATGGTCGGGAACCACGTTGTTGGGGCCGCCGCCGTCGATCCGCGCCGGGTTGACGCTGAGCCGGGGCCCTGCGGCCCGCGCGAGGCGGAGCGCCAGATCGGCGGCGGCGACCAGCGCGTTGCGGCCGTCCTCGGGATTGCGGCCGGCGTGCGCGCTGGTGCCGGTGACGACGATCGCGAAATTGCCGCTGCCCGGCCGCGCGCCGGCGAGCAGGCCGTCGGGCGTGGTCGCGGGCTAGAAGGTGAGTGCGGCGGCCTTGCCGCGCGCGGCGCGCGCGATCAGCGCGGCCGACCCGTGCGAGCCGGTCTCCTCGTCCGAATTGACGATCACCTCATAGCCGATCCGTGCCGCGAGCGGGCTCGCGTCCAGCGCGCCGAGTGCGGCGAGCATGATCGCGAGGCCGCCCTTCATGTCCGCGGTGCCCGGGCCGTTGACGCGCCCGTCGGCGAGCGTCCGGCTCGTCTGGAAGGCGTGATCGGCGGGGTAGACCGTGTCCATATGCCCGGTGAGCAGCAGTTGCACGGGCGCCTGCGGGCGCACGCTCAGATGCAGGTTGCGCCCGCGCTCGGTCAGGCCGACGCTGCCGTCGGCGGCGACGCTCTCGACCGGATCGGCCTCGATCAGCGCGAGCGTGCCGGGCAGCGCCGCGAACGCGTCGGCGAGCCGTGTGCCGATCGCCGCGACGCCGGCCAGGTTGCCGGTGCCGCTGTTGATCGCCGCCCAGTCGAGCGTCTGCGCCAGCATCGGTGCGGCGGCGGCGCGATCGAGGACGGCGCGATGGGCGGAGGCGAGCATCGGCGGTGTCTAGGACGTGCGCCTGGGACGGGCAACCGCCCCCGCCACGGTTCAGAAACTGAACACGACCGATGCCGTGGTGATCGTATCGAAGCTGCGCGCCACGGTCGGCGTGTCCTGCTCGTAGGTGAGGTTGTAGGACAGCCGCAGCTTGAGCGGACCGAACAGCTTGGTATCCAGCGACGTGGTCGAGGTGATGTTCGAGTTCTCGGGCAGGAAGAACACCGCCGCGACCTCGGTGAACTGGAGCGCGGCATTGGGCTTCCACAGGAAATTGACCGATCCGCGCGCGCCGATCCGCGTGTCGTCGCCGTGCCGCGCCTCGGCGTCGGTGGTTTCGCCGAGCGGATCGATATAGTGCGTCTCGCGTACCGCCGGCCCGGCATCGAGATCGAGATGGAGGTCGGACGCGGGCAGCACGGTGTAGCCGAGACCGACGCCCTCGGTGAAGCGCCGGCCGAAGCCGAGGATCTCGTCGCGGTCGAACTGGCCGAGGCCATAGGCGTAGAAACGGTCGTTGAACTTGTATTGCGGCTGGTAGGCGGCGGTGTCCTTGTCGGTCGAGAGCGTGCCCGCGCTCTTGGCGTAATCGGCGCGCGCGGTGATCGCGTGGCGCCAGTGCAGCCCCTCCTTGTTGAGCTTCAGCGCGCCGTAGAGCGCGATCGCATCGCTGTTGCCGCGGGTGTAGGAGCCGCCGACATCGACCTCGCCCTTCCAATTGTCGAGAAAGCTCTGCGCGGCGAGCGCATCGGCCCTGGCGCGGGCGTCGGCGGCCTTCTTCTCCGCGATCTTGGCGTCGTTCTCCGCGGACAGCGCGTCGATCTGGCTGGCGCCGTCGGGATATTGGCTGCGCGCCAGCTTGGCGAGCGCGGCGAAGCCCTCGGGCGTGGTGTTGCCGATCGCCTGTTCCAGCAGCGCGCGCGCGGCGGGCGGCAGCGCCACCGCGTTGGGCGCGGGCGGCGGCGGGATCAGCAAGGTGAGCATCGGCATCTGCCGATCCTCGGGTAGCGGCTCGGCCTCGGGCGGGGGGGCGAGCCAGAGGATCGGGACGCTGGGCTCGGGCCGGGCGAGCGAACTCGTGTCCTGCGCCGCCGCCGCGCTGCCCGCCGAGAGCAGGGCGAGGCCGAGCGTGCGCCGCAAGCCGGTCAGCCGCGCGGAATGAGCGGCGCCAGCGCCGCGACGACGGCGGCGTAGAGCGCGCGCTTGAACGGCACGATCATGCCCTGCAGGTCTTCGGGCGCGACCCAGCGGAAGCTGCGGAACTCGGGATGACGGGTCTGCAGGTTCACGTCCGCATCGGTGCCGAGGAAGCGCAGCAGAAACCAGGTCTGGCGCTGGCCGCGATATCTGCCCTTCCACACCTTGCCGATCATGTCGGTCGGGATGTCGTAGTCGAACGTGCCGGGCGCCTGCGCGATCGTCTCGACGAGGTGCGGGGGGATGCCGGTCTCCTCCTCGAGTTCGCGCAGCGCGGCGGCGTGCGCGTCCTCGCCCTTGTCGATCCCGCCCTGCGGCATCTGCCACGCCTCGAGCGCGGTATCGAAACGCTGGCCGACGAACACCAGACCGTCCGCATCGACCAGCATGATGCCCACCGCGGGACGATAGGGCAGGTCGGCGCTCATACCAGCATCGCCTTGAGCGCGGCGAGCGCGATGCTCAGATCGGCATCCGCCGACGGTAGTGCGCGGCGCAGGTTGAGGAAGCCATGGACGGTGCCCGCGGCCTCGCGGAAGCTCACCGCGACGCCCGCGTTCGCCAGCGCGGCGGCATAGGCGCGGCCCTGGTCGCGGATCGGATCGAGGCTCGCGGTGGTCACCAGCGCGGGCGAGAGCCCCGTGAGATCGGCGACCATCGGCGAGGCGCGCCAGCTCTGCGGATCGGGCTTGTAGGCGTCGTTGAACCAGGCGATGCCCTCGTGCGTGAGGAAATGACCGTCCGCGAACTCGCGCGCGGAGGGATAGCCTCGGGTGAAGTCGGTCGCCGGATACAGCGCCCAATGCGCCGCGACGGGCACCGCGGCGGCCTCGTCGCGCAGCGCCAGTGCGGTGATGATCGCTAGATTGCCGCCGGCGCTGTCGCCGGCCAGCACCAGCGCCGTCGGCGCGAGGCCGAGCGCGTCCGGCGCGGTCGCGATCCAGCGCGCCGCGGCCCCGCAATCGTCGGGCGCTGCGGGCCAGGGATGCTCGGGCGCGAGCCGGTAGTCGACCGAGACCACCGGCAGATCGAGCCCGCGCGCGATCGCCGCGCAGGCCGGATCGTAGCTGTCGAGCGAGCCCAGCACCCAGCCGCCGCCATGGAGGAAGACCAGCACCGGGCCGGGTGCGCGGGTGGCGCGCGCGTCGTAGAGGCGCAGCGGAATGCGGCCGCCGTCGAAGCCCGGCATGTCGAGATCGCGGCGCACCGCCAGCTCGCCGATCGGCAGATCCGCGACGTCGCGCATCGCCGCGGACATCGCGCGCGCCTGGGGCGCGTCGACCTCCCATATCTTCGGTCCGGGCAGCGCGTTGAGATAGCCGAGGAAGGTCGCGACGTCGGGGCGGACGAAGGGCTTGGACACAAGACGACTCCCGGATACGCAGGCGCCCCCCTTAGGCCGTGCTGCAGTGCGGTGTCGAGGCCAAGGAACGGACGGAGGCGCCAAGCGCTCACCCCTGGACGTGCTGCATATCGTCCATCATCCCGACTATGTCTCGCCGCCGCCGGAGGGCAGCGGCTTCAGCTTCGACAAGTATAGTCGCGTCATGGCGGCGATCGACGAGGCCGGCGTGCCCTACGAGACGCACGTCCCGCACCCGATGCCGCGCGACTGGATCGAGACCGTCCACGATCCCGATTATGTCGCGGAGGTGCTGGCCGCCGCGGTGCCGCGCGACAAGGAGCGGCGGATCGGCTTTCCGGTGACGCCGCACATCGCGCTGCGCGCGCAGCTCGCGCCGGGCGGCACCTGGCTGGCGGCGCTGCTGGCGCTGCGCCACGGCTATTGCGCCAACGCCGCGGGCGGATCGCATCACGCGCTCTACGATACCGGCGCGGGCTATTGCGTGTTCAACGATCTCGTCCTCGCCGCGGTCCGGCTGACCGCGGAGCGCACGGTGGCGCGCGTGCTGATCGTCGATCTCGACGTCCATCAGGGCGACGGCACCGCCGCGCTGACCGCGGGGCGCGACGACATCGTCACCTTCTCGATGCACGCCGAGAAGAATTTCCCGGTCCGCAAGGCACGCTCGGATCTCGACGTCCCGCTTGCCGACGGTCTCGGCGACGATGCGTATCTCGCCGTGCTGGCGGAGCATCTGCCGCCGCTGCTCGATCGCACCGGGCCCGATCTGATACTCTATCAGGCCGGCGTCGATCCGCACGAGGGCGACCGGCTCGGCCGGCTCGCGCTCAGCGATGCCGGGCTGGCGGCGCGCGACCGCTTCGTCGTGCGCGAGGCGCGGCGGCGCGGGATCCCGGTCGCGAGCGCGCTCGGCGGCGGCTACGGGCAGGATCGCTGGGCGGTGGCGCGGCGCCATGCCGCGTCGATCCTGGCGTGCGCGGACGAGAATGATCTTGTCCTGTCGGGCGGAGTTTAGGAGCAGCATGGCCGATACGAGCATCCTCTGGTTCCGTCAGGA
>CAZZZX010000038.1:0-12216 GCA_964658585.1 uncultured Novosphingobium sp. | reverse complement strand
GCAGCTGCTTGCCGAGCCCGACGATCTCGATCAGCTTGGTCGGGTCGCTGTCGAGATCGACCATGTTGCCCGCCTCGCGCGCCGCCTGCGTGCCGGTGTTCATCGCCACGCCGACATCGGCCTGGGCGAGCGCGGGGGCGTCGTTGGTACCGTCCCCGCACATCGCCACGAGGCGCCCGCCGACCTGTTCCTTGCGGATATAGGCGAGCTTGTCCTCCGGCGTCGCCTGCGCGAGGAAATCGTCGACTCCCGCCTCGGCGGCGATCGCGGCGGCGGTGAGCGGATTGTCGCCGGTGATCATCACCGTGCGGATGCCCATCTTGCGGAGCTCGCCGAAGCGCTCGCGGATGCCCGCCTTGACGATGTCCTTCAGGTAGATGGCGCCCAGGATCTTCCCGTCGCGCGCGACCGCAAGCGGCGTCCCGCCGGCGCGCGCGATCTCCTCGGTCGCGCGGCGCAGATCGACCGCGGCGGCGCCTTCGCCCGAGTGCGGATTGGCCCGCAGAATCGAATCCACCGCGCCTTTCTGGATCAGCGTGTCCCCGAACTTCACGCCCGAGATGCGGGTCTGCGCGGTGAACGGGATGATCTCGGTACCATCGGGCAGCTGCGCGGTCTTCACCCCGAACTTGTCGCGCGCCAGCACGACGATCGAGCGGCCCTCGGGCGTCTCGTCGGCAAGGCTCGCGATGAGCGCGGCCTCGGCGAGTTCGGCCTGCGTGACCCCCGCCACCGCGCGAAACTCGCTCGCCTGGCGGTCGCCGATCGTGATCGTGCCGGTCTTGTCGAGCAGCAGCACGTCGATGTCACCCGCCGCTTCGACCGCGCGCCCGGACTTGGCGAGCACGTTGAAGCGCACGAGACGATCCATGCCGGCGATGCCGATCGCCGACAGCAGCGCCGCGATCGTCGTCGGGATGAGCGTGATGAGCAGCGCCGAGAGGATGACGATCGGCACGATGCCGCCGGCATAGTTGGCGAACATCGGGATCGTGCCGACCGCGATCAGGAAGATGATCGTCAGGCCGACGAGCAGGATCGTCAGCGCGATCTCGTTCGGCGTCTTCTGCCGTTCCGCGCCCTCGACCAATGCGATCATTCGATCGAGAAAGCCCTGGCCCGGGCCGGCGGTGACGCGGACCTTGAGCCAGTCGGACACGACACGCGTGCCCGCGGTCACCGCCGAGCGGTCGCCGCCGCCCTCGCGGATCACCGGCGCGCTCTCGCCCGTGATCGCGGCCTCGTTGACCGAGGCGACGCCCTCGATCACCTCGCCGTCGGCGGGGATCAGGTCGCCATTCTCGACCAGCACCACGTCGCCGACCTTGAGCGCGGTGGCGGCGACGTTCTCGGTGCCCCTCGCGGTGACGAGCTTGCCGGTCAGTTCGCCCTTGGTGGCGCGCAGGGACGCCGCCTGCGCCTTGCCGCGGCCCTCTGCCAGCGCCTCGGCGAAGTTGCCGAACAGGACGGTCAGCCACAGCCAGAACACCAGCTGTGCCTTGAAGCCGATGCTCCCGCCGCCGATCCCGGTGACCAGCATGACGGTGACCAGCAGCGCGACGACGGCGGTGACGAACATCACCGGATTGCGGACCAGCGTCCGCGGATCGAGCTTGACGAAGGAGTCCCGGATCGCCGGAGCCAGCAGTTCGGCGGTGAACATCGATGAGGCGGCGCGTGCCATGATATGCGCTCCTTAGAAAAGCTGGCCGTGGATCATCGCGATGTGATCGGCGATGGGTCCAAGCGCGAGCGACGGCAGGAAGGTGAGGCCACCCAGGATGAGGATCACGCCGATCAGGAGCGCGATCCACAGCGGCCCGGTCGTCGGGAACGACCCCGCCGAGGCGGGCACGATGCGCTTGGACGCGAGGCTGCCGGCGATGGCGAGCATCGGCACGATGACGAAATAGCGTCCCAGCCACATCGCGACGCCGAGCAGCCCGTCGTAGAAAGGCGTGTTGACGGTCAGTCCGGCGAACGCGCTGCCGTTGTTTCCCACTGCCGAGGTAAAGGCATAGAGCATCTCCGAGAAGCCGTGCGGCCCCTGGTTCGCGAGACCCGCCAGACCGGCCTTGGTGATGGCGGCGATGCCCGTGAAACCAAGGATGACGAGCGGCAGCACGGCGATCGCGAGGACCGCGAGCTTGACCTCCTTGCCGTCGATCTTCTTGCCGACATATTCGGGCGTCCGGCCGACCATCAGGCCCGCGACGAACACGCTGAGGATGACGAACAGCAACATGCCGTAGAGGCCCGAGCCGACACCGCCGAAGATGATCTCGCCGAGCTGGATGTTGAAGATCGGGACGAGGCCGCCGAGCGCGGTGAAGCTGTCGTGCATCGCGTTGACCGCGCCGCACGACGCATCGGTGGTGACGTTGGCGAACAGGCTGGATGCGGCGATGCCGAAGCGGACCTCCTTGCCTTCCATGTTGCCGCCGGCGACGCCGAGCGCGTGGTGGATCGGATTGCCCGAGGCTTCCGCCGCATAGATCGCGGTGGTGCCGGCGAGGAACAGGATGAGCATGGCGGTGAAGATCGCCCAGCCCTGCCTGGTATTGCCGACCGCCTTGCCGAAGGTCCAGGTGAGACCGGCGCCGATCGAGAAGATCGACAGCATCTGGAGCATGTTGGTGAGCGCGCTCGGGTTCTCGAACGGATGCGCCGAATTGCCGTTGAAGATGCCGCCGCCGTTGGTGCCGACCATCTTGATCGCCTCCTGGCTGGCGACAGGGCCGAGTACGATCGTCTGCTTGGCACCCTCGAGCGTGTTCGCGACGATCGAGCCGTCGAACGTCTGCGGTACGCCGGCGGCGAGCAGCAGCACGCCATAAACGAGGCAGGCCGGTAGCAGCATGTAGAGCGTGATCCGCGTCACGTCCGCCCAGAAGTTGCCGAGGCCGGCCGTCTCCTTGCGCGCGAACCCACGGATGATCGCGAAGGCCAGTGCGATGCCGGTCGCCGCGGAGGTGAAATTATGGATCGTCAGCCCGACCATCTGGCTGAATTGGGACAGCGTCGATTCACCGCTGTAATCCTGCCAGTTGGTGTTGGTCGCGAAGCTCACCGCGATGTTCCAGGCCATATGCGGCGACACGCCTGCGAAGCCCAGCGGGTTGAGCGGCAGGACGCCCTGCAGCCTGAGGATCGCATAGGTCAGCAACATGCCGGCGACGTTGAACAGCAGCATGTGGATGCCGAAACGACGCCAGCTCTGCTCGGCGGTGGGGTCGATGCCGCTCGCCGCATAGAAGCCGCGCTCGACCGGACCGAGAACGGCGTGCAGCCATGTCCGGCGGCCCTCCATGATCGCGAACAGCGCCATGCCGAACGGTTTGGTGATCGCGATCACCAGCCCGGTGAAGACCAGGATGAGCAGCCAACCTTGTATGGTCATCGTTGTTCTCCGCTCAGAACCGCTCGGGGTGCAGCAGCACCGCGACGAGATAGACGAGGAGGCCGAGCGCGGTGATCGCGGCCAGCCAGAGATCGATCGTCATGCGAGATGTCCTTATGCCTGGTCGCAGAGGCGGAAATAGGCGAGCGTCGCTGCCAGCAGTCCGAACGTCGCGGCGATCCAGAGAATGTCCTGCATCGGGGAATGTCCTTCGAGAAAGAGCGGCAAGCGGAGGGGCGTGCAGGGGTTCGTTGAGATCAGCGGCCGCCGCGCCGAACGCCCAGCGACGGACGCACCGTCGTGGCCCGAGCGGACCGGCTGTCACCTTCCGGCGCGGATGCCCGGATCGAGGGTGCGACCCCGCCGATGCCACGGCTGGAAAGCGCATCGACAAGGCTGGTCATTCTCGTCCCCCGTGCCGCACGGGAGACGCCGGCGATCGGCGCCTACCGGCGAGGACAGCGGATTAGGGGCATCGCGCATATGAATTCGAGATCGAAACCGGTCGATCTGCATATAAATCCCATATGAATTCGCACGCGGATGGCAATTTTACGTTGCGCAGCGCCCCTGCGGCGAAGCGGGCTGCCCGCGAACGCCATCGGGAAGGACCGGACCCGGGCGCATCGACCTGCTGGACTCTGGCCCTACGCGCCCCCTCCGACCCGACGAGCCGGCCGGGCCGCCCCTCCTAGAAATGGAGGATGACGTCGCCGGATAACGCAGTCATATGCCGTTTGCTCGCCGGGATGCCGAGGTTCGAGTTGCCGTCGAACGCGTCGGCGTCGAGCGCCGCATAGTAATCGACTTCCGGCCGGACCTCGATCTGCGGCGAGAACCAGTGCTGCCAGCCGATCGCACCGGCGACGTAGCGCGTCTTGGCGCCCGTCCGCTGACCCTTTTCATCGTCGAGATATTCGACACGCAGCGAGATGTTGTCGAGCGGACCCGGCGTGTAGTTCAGATAGGCCAGACCCGATTGCGCGTGCGCCGAGCAGCGCAGCACCGTCGCGTTGTCGCACTGTGCGAGACCCGGGGCGTTGAACGGTACCCGCTGCGGACTGAACGGCGTGCCCCCGTTCGCATAGATCTCCGCCACCTCCGGATTGAGCGCGTTGGGGACGTCCTTCTCGTAGAGATTATAGGTCTCGAGCGAGATATGCCATTTGTCGGTGAAGCGGTGATAATAGGTCAGGCCGCGCCACTGAAGGTTGTTGTAACCCCATTTGGCATTGTTGATGCCGTTGACGCACGCATAGACAGAATCGCGCGCGCTGTTCGACTGGTAGCGGACGCAGCCCGTGAACGATGGCTGTGCGCCGGGATCCTTGCGGAATCGGCTGCCCGGATAGAGCGGGTTCGGGAAGGGATTGGTGACCTTCTTGCCGACTTCCCACAGCGCGGTCTCGCTGCCGTCCGCGATTCCCGCCTGGACGAACCAGTTCTTGCTCAGTGCCAGCGTCGCGAGCAGGCCGGTGTTGGTGTAGTTGTCGAACGTGTACGTCATCGAGTGCGTGTACATATAGTTGTTGGGCGCAAGCTGCGCCTCGATATCGGGGGGCGCGATGAACCGGCCGACGCGGATCAGAAGGCCGTCCGCGACCTTGGGTATGTAGAGCTCGCCATAGACCATCGGCAGGTCGTACCCGTAATCGTGGTTATGCTTGAGGAGCTGGTTGCTGAACAGGCCGAGCGACGTGGTATAACGATAGTCGACGCCGTAGATCCCGGCTACGCGAAAGCCCCAGTCGACATGAACCTGCTGGACGGTGTCGGGCGTGCGTTCGACATAGAGTACCGCCTGATCGAGCTGGACGCGGCGCGGCTGATAATCATAGGCCGCGGGCGCGTTGCCGCCGGGAACATTGTTCGAGCTGTAGTTGCCGCCGACATCGACCCAGCCATAGACCTGGATATGCGCGTCGGCGAGCGCCTTGCCGAGATTGCTCGGCGCGAGCGCCACCATCAACGGGCTGTCGACCGAGGCCGATCGATTGACGCCGATGCTGGTCGCACCGCCATAGGGCCATTCGGTAAAGGGCAGCGGCGGCGTCGTGGCGGGCTGCGGCGACCATCCGTCGCGGCGCGAGCTCGGTGCGTTCGGATCGGTCGGGGGGCCAGCCTTGCCCATCTCCGCACCGTAATAGCGGAAAAAGCGATCGAAGAAGCCGCTTCCCAGATCGGGCGCGGTGTAGGGCGCGCTCGGGCCCGATGGCTGCGCGCTCGCCGGGACTTGCTGCGCCGTTGCCGATCCGGCGACGAGGGCGTCGCTCGGCGCTGCGCTGTCCGCGGTCTGCGCCCAGGCGGGCCAGGCCGCCCCGGCCAGCAGGATCGCCGCGGCCGATTTTCCCCTTAGACTCATGTCGTCCCCCTCGGTCCCGAATGCAGCTGACTGCCTGATTCGATGAGGACGGCTGATTAGGCGTATTGCCCGTAAAGAAGCTATATCGGTTTCCGGGAGTCTGCATAGAAATCCCGTATAGATCCTGGATTATTCGGTATACCTGTCCGGTGTCGACGTGATGGTCCGTCATCGATTTGTCGATGACCCCTATTATGGAATTCATATGGCAGCCTGCCGGTGATATCTATTTGTGATAGTAAGCTTGGAGCGATCCGGGAGCGAGAAACCGTGCGTGGAACGCCGGTCACGGCGATGGTGTATTGCCCGCCGCGACTTTTATACCATCGCTACGCCTGTCGGCCGAAACCCCTCTCGATTTTAAATGCGGGGCGAACCTAATAGCCTCCGGCACCGAGGCCTTCGCCGCGGTCCGGGATACCGCTTCAAATGAATACGCATCGTAGCGTCGTTGCTTGTGATCAAAATCCGGTTCTGCTCGTCGGGCAGGATGCGAAGGGCCATTGGCTGGTTCAGGATCTGGCGGGCCGCCTCGAGGGCTGTTTCATTTCGCGCGATTCGGCGATCCGGTTCGCACGGGATGAATGCTGCTTGTTGCACGCGACGATGCGGCTCGCCGACGCTCCCCTGACCGCGCGCGCCTTTTGAAGGTCTGGCCGTTCACTTCGGCGCCATGCGGATCGCGCCGTCGAGGCGGATGGTCTCGCCGTTGAGCATCGGATTGGTGACGATCGCCTCGACGAGTTGCGCGTATTCGTCGGGCTGGCCGAGGCGGCTGGGGAACGGCACCTGTCTGCCGAGCGAATCCCGCGCCTCCTGCGGCAGCGTCGCGAGCAGCGGGGTCCAGAAGATGCCCGGTGCGATCGTCATGACACGGATTCCGTAGCGAGCGAATTCGCGCGCGACGGGTAGCGTCAGCCCGACGATGCCGCCCTTCGACGCTGCGTAGGCGGCTTGGCCGATCTGGCCGTCGAACGCGGCAACCGATGCCGTGTTGACGATCACGCCACGTTCCTCGCCGATCGGATCGGCGTCGTGGAGCCGTGCCGCGAACTTCGACAGGACGTTGAAGCTGCCGATCAGGTTGATCGTGACGGTCTTCGCGAACTCGGCGAGCGGGATGGCGGTCCCGTCGCGGCTGATGACTTTCGCAGGCAAGCCGATGCCGGCGCAGTTGACCAGGATGCGGGCGGTTCCGTGCCGGCTCTCGGCATCCGCGATCGCGGCCGCTACGGCGGCTTCGTCGGTGACGTCGACCGATACGAAATGGCCGCCGATCTCCGTCGCGGTCGATCGGCCGAGGTCCGGGTTGAGATCGAGGATCGTCACCTTCGCACCCGCGCCGGCCAGCCGTTTGGCCGTCCCCGCACCCAATCCGGAGGCTCCCCCGGTGACGATTGCCGCGACGCCATCGATTTTCATGCCTTGATCCCCGGACAAGTCGTCGCTCGGCCGACTCATCGGTGTCGGCGATAGATCCCTGGGCATATATCCCGGCATCGTCCGCGCATAGATCACCGGCACCGCCCGGAGCGGCTCGCCGTCGCTGGTGAACGCGTCCCGAAAACGCCCGGCAATTCCCTCGACCGAGCCAAGCCGTTCCGATCAGCGCGGTGCGGCGGTTCGGGCAGCGGCGGGACGGGCGAGCTGTGCGTCGATGCGGTCGAGCCGGACGCCGATCTCGGCGAAGCCCGAGTGCAGCGTGTCGCCGATCGCGGCGGAGCCGGCGGGCTGATGGTTGTCGAGCGCGAGGCGCAGGTCGTCGAGGCTGTGGCGAAGATCCTCCGCGGTCAGCGGCGTCGTCGTTCCGACCGGCGGCGCGGCGGGGCCGCCACGCGCGGAGGCCGCGGCGAGCCCGGCGTTCGTGCGGTCGAGCGCGGCGATCAGTTCGGGCAGCCTGGCGAGTTCGGCGCGTTCGCCCGACGCCTGCGCGCGCTGCGCCTGGGCGGCGGCCAGTGTGCGCGACACCGCGATCAGGCCACCCAGCGACATCAGGCTGGTGAACAGCGCGAGGCCGACGATGGCGAGCAGGATCATTCTGCTGCGGTCGCGCGGCGCGGCGCCGGGAGGTGCAGAGCCGGCCGACGCGTCGCCAGGCTGCGGGACTGGCGCTGGCGGATCGGCCGGCTCTTCCGCCACGTCCCTTGCGGGCGCGGCGGATGGGGGAAGATCGGCGGCCGGGGCATCTGCTCCGGCGGCGGCGTCGCGGCCCTTGGCGGGCGTGCGGCGCGATTTCCTGGGTGCCGCCGCGGGTGCGATATCGTCGAACACCAGCTCGTCGTCGCCACTTGCGGCGAGGTCGGTCGGATCGATCGGCGTATCGGTCATCGTCGCGGGTCCCGGTTGTCGGATCGTCAAGACGCGAATGGCCTCCGGCGCGGGGGAGCATGTGCGCCGGAGGCCATCCCTTGGGCCTTCAGTAGAGTGGTCAGACCCTTACTGGAGGAGCTTGAGCACGCCCTGCTGGCTCTGATTGGCCTGGGCGAGCATCGCGGTCGCCGCCTGGCTCAGGATCTGGGCCTTGGCGAGGTTCGTCGTCTCCACCGAGAAGTCCGCATCGGAAATGCGGCTGTTCGCGTCGGTGAGGTTGGTGACGTTGTTGGTCAGGTTGTTGACCACCGAGTTCAGGCGGCTCTCCGAGGCGCCGATGCCGGCCCGGACGGTGTTGACCTTGTCGAGCATCGCATCGATGCTGTCCATCACGCTGTTGGCGCCGGCGACGGTGCTGACGTCGGTGCCCGTCAGGACGGTGCCCTTCTTCAGCGTCATCGAGTCACCTGCCGAGACCGTGTAGGTCTTGCCGACCACGTCCGCGATCTGGTCGCCGACCGCGCCGGTTCCCGCCGCCGCGATTTCCGCCGCCGTGGCAGCATGGGTCGAGGTGGTATCGGTCGCCGTGTACTGGGTGCCGACGAGCGCGTCGCCTGCCACAGCGACGTAGGGCGTCGTGTCGTCCGCCTGCGTCGTGACGGACGCGTTCAGGTTGGTGATGTCGAGGTTGCCGATGTCGATGTTGATCTTGTCGGCGGAGTTGCTGCCGACCTGGATCGAGGTCGAGGTGCCGGTGCCGCCCGTCGTCGTGTCGAACAGCGAGACGCCGTTGAACGATGCGCCCTTCAGCGAGCTGCTGATCTGCGAGGTGAGCTGCGAGACTTCCGCCTGCATGTTGGCGCGGTCCTGGTCGCTGTAGGTGCCCGAGGCCGACTGCACCGCGAGTTCGCGGATGCGCTGCAGGTTGTTCGTCACCTCGTCCAGCGCGCCGTCGGCGGTCTGGGCGAGCGAGATGCCGTCGTTGGAATTGCGGATCGCCTGGTTCATGCCGGTGATCTGCGAGGTCATCGAGTTGGAGATGGCGAGGCCCGCGGCGTCGTCCGACGCCGAGTTGATGCGCTTGCCCGAGGACAGGCGAGCCATCGCCGTCTGGAGCATCTGGTTGGCCATGCGGCTGCCGTTCTGGGCGCGCAGGGCCGAGGTGTTCGAGTTGATGACGGTCATTGTAAATTCCTTCCCGCTTCGTTGCCGGCCGGATCGACAATTCCTTGCCGGCCACAGTGCAGTTAACGGCGCGGGGCGGGGAGATTTTAGCGCGGAAATCCGGGTTTTTTTCCTACTTCGGCGTTAACCATGAGGCCCCTTACGTACGGGTGGACGCGCACGCGCGTTCGACTGAAGTCCGAGCGCGCGCGTTAACCTTTTGTTGGTCACAATCCGCGAAAACGAGATCGTGAGGCGGTCAGGCCTTGCGGGGAGCGTTATGCGATGGCGATCATCGGCGTCAGCGACGAAGCACAGGCAGAGAATCCGGCCCTGATGGCATGGCTGGCGGGCGTCGGCGTCGTCTGCCGTCCCGTTGCCGCGGCGCGGCCGCGTGAACGCGACGAGCAGCGCATCCTCGCGGTGTCCGAGGTCGCGCACGCCACCCATCGCGACGTGCTGATCGAGACCGTCGAGGGCGCGCCCGCGCTGGTCCGTGCCGCCGCGGGGATGCCGGCACGCATCCGCTTCGGTTTCCAGGACATGGCGTTCGGCCTGGCGATGATCGCCGAGCTGGTGCGCGGGCCGCAGCTGCCCGCAGTCGGCGAGCCCGACAGCGCACTGTACCTCAAGCTCGCCGAGCGGGTCGCGCAGTCCGACGCGACCGTCCTCATCCTCGGCGAGACCGGCACCGGCAAGGAGGGCATCGCCCGCCACATCCACAATTCCTCGCCCCGCGCGTCGCAGCCGTTCGTCGCGGTCAATTGCGCGGCATTGCCCGAGACGATGCTCGAGGCGATGCTGTTCGGCCATGTCCGCGGCGCCTTCACCGGGGCTGCGGCGGCGAGCGAGGGGCTGTTCCGTGCGGCCGAGGGCGGCACGCTGCTGCTCGACGAGATCGCCGAGATGCCGCTCGCGCTCCAGGCCAAGCTGCTCCGCGCGATCCAGGAGCGCGAGGTGCTGCCCGTCGGCGCGACCCAGGCGATCAAGGTCGACGTCCGCATCATCGCGGCGGCCAATCGCGAGCTTCAGGTCGAGGTCGCGGAGGGCCGGTTCCGCGCCGACCTCTACTGGCGGCTCAACGTCATGCCGCTGGCGCTCAAGCCGCTCAAGGCGCGCCGTCTCGACATCCGCGCGATCACCGCCGCGCTGATCCTGCGCCACACCCGTTCGGGCGAGAGCATCGCCTGGCCGACCGCTAACGCGCTCGATCGGCTGATGGCGCACGACTGGCCGGGCAATGTCCGCGAACTCGACAACGTCCTCCAGCGTGCGCTGCTGCTGCGCGCCGGCGATCGCATCGAGGCGGACGATCTCGCGATCGAGGTGATGCGCAGCGCGCCGGCGCCGGTGCTCACGCTGGTCGCCGCCCCGGCCGCGGCCGGCGCCACCACGCTCGCCGATGCGGCGCGCGCCTCGGAGATGGACGCGATCCGCGCCGCGCTCGAGGAGACCGGCGGTCGCAAGATCGCCGCCGCCGCCCGGCTCGGCATCTCGGAACGCACGCTGCGCTACCGGCTCGCCGAGATGCGCGCTCTGGCCGCCTGAGGATTAGGACATGACCGGTATCACCGCCGCCAGCCTGATGCAGATGCGGGCACAGATCCTCCAGCAGAACACCGCGCTCCAGAAGGCCGCGGGAACGCCCGGCGCGACGCCCGCCCTGACCGACGGTGCAACCAAGACCGGCGATTTCGGCGATGCGCTCAAGTCCGCGCTGACCCAGGTCAATTCGCTGCAGAGCAAGTCGGACGACATGTCGGCGAGCTACGAGCGCGGCGAGACCACCGACGTCGCCTCGGTGATGCTGGCTCGCGAGCAGGCTTCGGTCGGCTTCCAGGCGACCCTCCAGGTGCGCAACAAACTCCTGTCCGCCTACAAGGACATCATGAGCATGGCGGTATAATAAGATGGCTGAAACCGCACTCTCCACCGATCTCGTCACCCCCGCCGGCCGCTCGCTGCCGGTGCCGCTCGCCGGCATCGCGCAGGGCGGAATGGGGGGCATCCTGCAGCGGCTGCGCGCCTTCGCCGGCCAGCCGGCGGTCGCCAAGAGCCTGCCGATGATGGGCATGATCGCGCTGCTCGGCGCGGCCTTCCTCGCCTGGGCGGTGCTGCACACCCCGCCGCAGAAGGACCTGTTCTCCGGGCTCGCGGATGCCGACAAGGCATCGGTCGCGCAGGCGCTCGACACCGCGGGGATCAAATATCATCTCGACGATTCGGGTTCGCTCACCGTCCCCGAGGACAGCTATTATCGCGCCAAGATGCTGCTCGCCCAGCAGGGTCTGCCCAAAGCGGCGCCCGACGGCGACAGCATGATCTCCTCGCTTCCGATGGGCGCCAGCCGTGCGGTCGAAGGTGCGCGCCTCCAGGAAGCCAAGGAGATGGACCTCGCGCGCACGATCGAGGCGATCGACGCGATCGAGACCGCCAAGGTCCATGTCGCCGCCGACACGCCGAGCGTGTTCCTGCGCGATGCCGCCAAGCCGCAGGCGAGCGTGATGCTGCGCCTGCGACAGGGCCGTACCCTGTCGGACGCGCAGGTCCAGGCGATCATCCATCTCGTCGCCTCGTCGGTGTCGGGTCTCCAGCCCGAGGACATCTCGGTGGTCGACCAGTCGGGCCGGCTGCTCAGCCGCGCCGGCGGATCGGCCGAGGACGACGCCAGCGACAAGCAGGTCGCGCTCCAGCAGCGCGTCGAGGACCGTTATCGCCAGGCGCTCGCCAGCCTGCTCACCCCGATCGTCGGCGACGGCAACTACACCGCCGAGGTCCATGCCGATCTCGACTTCGCCGAGGTCGCCTCGACCCGCGAGACCTTCCCCAAGGACGGGCAGGTCGTGGCGCACGAGCAGGGCAACTGGACCAACGAGCCGAACGGCGCCGACAAGCCCGCCTCGGGCATTCCCGGCGCGCTCTCCAACACCGCGCCCGCCGCCGCCACTCCGGCCGCGACCGCCAACGGCCAGCCGGCGGG
>CAZZZX010000037.1:0-12222 GCA_964658585.1 uncultured Novosphingobium sp. | reverse complement strand
GACGACGAGTATCAAGCCTTCCGCCTTACGGAAGATGGTCGACGTGCGATCCGGCAGGCGATGGGCGTCGCCGAGAGCTGATTCAACGCCGTCTGCAATCGCCCCACAACGCCCTCCTGGAGGAGAAGGCCCGTGGCGCAGGTGCATGACGTAACAGCTTCTTTTCGGATCGCTTCGCAGCTTCGCGAACAGCTTGAGATGGTGGCCAAGCGCCGCAGCATGTCCTTCGGCGAATATATGCGGTCGGTTGCTCGGCGCGAGCTTGAGGAGGCAGCCCAGTGAGCGGCTCCCTCTCTCAAGTGGCGTCGCGGACATCACGGACGCCGCAGTCTGCCGTCGTGCCGCAAAGCGCCTTGGAGGCGCAGCGCGAAGCGAACATGGGATCGCCAAGTCGAGCGCGCGACGAGGCCGGCAACATCTGGGAAACGGACGCGCAGGGCAATGCGATCAGGCTCGCCAAGCCCGCGGCGCCTCCTCGTCCGATCGGTGGCCCGATTACGATCGGCACGCCCAACCCCTACAAACTACCCAAAGAACAAGCGGACACGACCCGGGCGCAGACAGAAAGTCAGGCTGAGACGGCCACGTTGCCCGCCACGATCCGACAGAGAAACGCTGACGCGACGAAGGCCGAGGCCGATGCCAAGATCGCGCAACAGAAGGCGCAGGAGGGCTCAGACAGCTCTTACAACAACCTTAGCGATGCTGAGATCAAGGCTGTCGTCGAGGGCCGCCTCGAGATTCCCTCTCGGGTGTTCAGCACGCCCGTCGGCCAGACCATCATTCGTCGCGCGATTGCGGCCGACCCGACGTTCGACGCAATCACATACAAGACGCGACTCGCTACCCAGAAGGATCTTGATACGGGCGAGATGGGCAGAAGCCTTCGGTCCCTCGATACCGTGCTCGGTCACGGGAAGAGCATGGTCGACGCGACCAACAATCTGAATAACTTCGGCGGTCTCGCGACGCCCCTCAATTACCTCGTGAACAACGTGGAATCGCTGTTCGGCGATCCGCGTTACGGCGCGTTCCGAGAGGCGCGGCAGAATTATACGAGCGAGTCCGAACGCGCGTTCCTCGGCGCGGCAGGTGGCCAGGGCGATCGCAACGATCGAGCGGCGAACCTGTCCGAATACAACTCGCCTTCGCAGAACCTCTCGTCGATCCAGACGGACGTGCCGATGTTGAAGGCGCGGATCGATGCGCTCAATCGGCAGTATTCCCGCGGGATGGGCAAGGCCGTGGACGTCAGCACGCTTCTGTCGCCGGAAGCGCAGCAGGCCTACCAGAGCGTCATGGGCGGCGCGCTTCCCGGCGTTCCGGGCGTCTCAGTGCCTGGCGGCCCTGTTTCGCCGAATGGCCCGACAGAGCCTGGCGGCGGCCCCAGTAGCGGTCCCGGCGCAGGCGGCGGCGGCCCGCCATCCTCGGGCGGCAATCTCGCCACCACGATTGCGACCGGCGCCGACCGTGAGGTGCTGCTTCCCCACGTGAACGCCGTCATCGACAAGATGGTTCGTGCCGGCGCGACGGCCGACGACATCGGCAAGGCCATTGCGCCCTATGGCTTCCCAACGCCGAGCCAAAACGAGGTGAGCGCGTCGCAGACCTACCTACGTGCACATCCGAACTATACTGGCAGCTTCGGCGGTTACACGAAGAGCATGCCGAACACGACGCTGCAGCGGGTTGCAGGCTCCGGTGCCGGTGCCCTCGCCGCCGGCGCTGGCGAAGGTGCTGCCGGCGGCTTTCTGCCGCAGATCGCGGGCGGCGTCTCTTACCTCGAAGGCAATGGCTACGGGGCGGGCCGCGATCAGTTCAAGGTCTCTGAGGCTTTGATGCAGGATGCGCACCCCGGCGCCTCGCTCGCGGGTAATGTCATCGGTGGCATCTTGCCGATGGGCGGGCTTGAGGCAGGCGCCGCGCGCGCGGGCCTCGGCAAGTTCGCCGCGCCGGCTGCCGAGGCGACCTATGGCGGCGTGTCGGGCTACAATAAGGACGGAGCGGAAGGTGCGCTGACCGGTGCGATCGCCGCTCCTATCGCCGGGGTGATTGGCCGCCGCGTCCTTGCGCCGATCATCCGCCCGGTAACGACCGCTATCGGCGGCGTGGTCGGCAAGGCGGCCGATAGCGTCGGGATCTCGCTGCCTGGCAGCTCGGTCGTACCCAAGCCCAGCCCCGCGGCTCGGACAGTTCTGTCGGCGGCGGAGAAAGCCGGTATCCCGGACATCCAGCAGTCTTTGAACGAAGCGGCACAGCTCGGCGTGCCGATGTCGTTGGCGGATACGTCGCCGCAGCTCCGCTCGCTAGCGGGAGCCGCTGTTCGCCGATCGCCCACCGCGGCAGGAATTGCGGAAGACGCTCTCATCCCGAGGGCGCGGGGCCAGATCGACCGGCTGAGTTCTGCTGTGTCGCGCGATCTCGGTCCTGTCTCGAACATCCCGCAGACCAGCGCCGATCTCGTTACTCAGGCTCGGACCGCCGCGGCGCCGCTCTACGACAAGGCATATGCCGCGTCGCCGATCGGCAGTCCCGAGCTGGACTCGCTGCTGCAAACGCCCTTCGGCCAGACGGCGCTCCAGCGCGCTCGCACCATCGCCGCCAACGAGCGACGTGATCCGACGGCGCTGGGCTTCGCGCTCGGCGATGATGGGACGGTAAAGCTCAACCCCGTTGCCACCGACCAGTATGGGCAGCTTGCCACGGCACGATCAGCACGTGACGATCTGCAGCAGCAGCTCGACGCAGCGCAGCGGAGATATTCCGGCGGTGGCGCTGGCGACCCCGCGCAGATCGAGGGTCTCCGAGGCCAGTTGGCGGATGCCAACCAGAAGCTGGAAGACGCTCATCTTGCGCTGTCGGCATCTCCGACTGCGGGCGTCGCCCAGACGAGCCCGCAATATACGCCGCAGACCCTCGACTACGTGAAGCGCGGCATGGACGACGTGCTCGAGCAGTACCGCAACCCGATCACGGGCAAGCTCCAGCTCGATGAGGCGGGACGTGCTCAGAACGACGTTCGCTCGTCGATGTTGACCGAACTGGACAAACTCAACCCAGCGTACGGTCAGGCGCGCTCGGCTTATGCCGGGCCGGTAAGCGCCCGCGACGCCCTGACGCGCGGGCAGGATGCGTTCAGCTTGTCGCCCGACGAGCTTGGCATGCAGGTGGCGAACCAGTCGCCCGAGCATCTTGCCCAGATGCAGCTCGGCTATCGCGGCGCATTGATGGATAAGGCGAACAGCGTCCGCGACGGGTCCAATCCGTTCGAGATCACGCTCGGCAACCCGAATGCCCGGGCCAGGATCAGCACGCTCTATCCCGACAACCCCGGCACCGATAACCTGTTTCGGACGCGCGATCTCGAAGGTCAGCTGGCGCGCACAAACAACGACGTGCTCGGCGGGTCTCAGACCGCTGGTCGGCAGATTGCTGACCAGGCCTTCACGGGCAGCCCGATCCCCGCCTTGGCCGTTGACGCCGGCTTGATGGCCGCCGGGCACGTGCCCGTCGCCACCATTTCGCGTGCGATCGGCGGCAGCAGCTTAAGGGACCTAATGACGCTCGGCGCCGGCTCGCGCGCTGTTGCCAAGGCTGACGAGATCGCTCCGATCCTGCTCAACCCGGATCCTGCGCAGAGCATCGGCACCCTGAGCGGTCTAGCCTCGAACAGTGCGGCTTATCGGGACTACATCAATAATCTGATGAGCCGGCGCCTCACCGGCGCCGTGAGCGCCGCCCTTCCGGTCGCGGCCCTTCAGGCTCAGCCATAGGGCGCGAAGCAGCTCTTTCAGGATGACCGAGCCAACGATGGCGATGAGCGACATTGGGCGAGCATAGACCATCATGGGTGGGCCGGAAAGATGAGCGGGCACGATCCCATCCCCGCCTTCGGCGATCGAACGCTGTACGATGTATTCGTATCGGCAGCGCGCGGCTGTGCCGCTGATCAAGAGCTGATGTGCCACGTCACGATGGCGAACGCGGACGGCCTTCCGGCTGCGGCGTCACTCTACATGGCGGAATTGTGGGCGCGGATGGCGACGGCTCAAGGGAGGACTTCTATCCGTCTAACGCTCGCACAAATCTTGGGATCGCAAGCGCTGCACTACGCAATCGCTGGCGATGGCGCGAACAGCACCGAGTACGCTGCAGAGGCCGTGACTATATTCGATCAGCTCGCCGAAGAGGGCGATCCGGATTCGATCGCGACACTCACTCATTTCTTCGGTCCAGGCGAGCACACCGAATTTCGAGATGCCGTTCTCAACCGGGCCAAGGAGATCCAAGCGGCGTAACAGCTGATCTGTGATATACAGGCGCCGCGATTAGGGAGGGTCGGGTGGTTGCGCTCATGTTGCTATTGCTGTCCGGGCAGCCAAGCGCGTTCGCTGGTCCGGCGAAGCTACTCATCTCGTGGTTCCAGAGCGGGCTGACGTCGGTAGACTATCCGTCTCAGGCGCGGTGTGAACAGGCGCGTTCATTCGTTGAGGCCGAAGTCAGACGGCGCGCTCGTGAGACTGCCGCGGCGCTGCCGCCGGGTTCGGTGACGATAGGCGTCTCGCCCAACGGCGCGTTCTGCATTCCCGGTTAATGGGCAGACGTTTGCCGCCAATCCCGATCACGCCTCGGTCCTTCGAGCATCAAGAGGCGGCGGAACCCGTACGAGCTCCGCCGCCTACCGGCTATGCAGACTGAAGGTTCACTGCCGACGTCTTGCCGCGCTTGTCGGTCTCCAGGTCGTAGGAGACGCGCTGATCCTTATCGAGCGTACGCATCCCCGCACGTTCCACGGCACTGATGTGGACGAACGCGTCGCCGCCGCCGCCCTCGGGGGCGATGAAGCCATAGCCCTTGTCGGCGTTGAAGAATTTGACTGTTCCGGTGACCATGTATCCATCCTTGTCCGGTGGCGTGACGGGCATGCGTCGACAGCGGCGCATCCCGGCTTCGTGAGGCTAGACCGGGACAAGGAGAGCCTGAGCAGACCGTTATCCGTCGCACGCGACGTCAGCCCGTCCGCTATAGGCGTACTATCGGCAGTTAACAGCCAGGACCTCGCACAAGCGCATATCGCGGCCGCTAAGCGACGGAGTGCTGGCCATTAACCGAAAGCCCTGCCGCCAACAGGGATGAAGACGGCGGGACTCCCGGATAGCGGAACGATTTTAATAGCCTGAGTTCGTGAAGGGCGGGTCCAATCGCCTATTTTGCGCCAACGGTTTCCGTCTTCTCAAGCCCCGCAGCGTTAAGTTCATACGGGAAGCACTTCCGACCGTAGATCCGTAGGCTCTTGGCGGCGCCGCCAGCCGAAAGCGGGTGGCGGTACAGCACGGTTATATGCCGGAGTTGGCCGGTGTCGGTGAGCGCGAACGTCAGCGGGCCCGTCTTGTGCATGCCGAGGAGATTAGTTGTCGAGCCGATCGTCATGGCAACGCCATTCGGAAGATCATCGTCTTCGGTGCCGCCTGCCATGTGGCCGATGCACTGGTGCAAGTTGTCGACCGATTGCGACGTCGGGACGTCCAGGCCGGTCGGTCTTGGCGCCGCGAGCGCCATCGCTAGGAGAAGCGCCGACATCAGCTTGTCGCCTTCGTCGACTGCGCGAGGGGCGCTGGCGAGACTGTTGCCGGCGGGGTCGAATGCAGGGGAGCCAACTGAGGCGCAGACGGGACTGTCGTCGCCACCGCGGGTGACATCGCGGCAGGCGTCGTGCCCGAGACGGGCAACATCGGGAGAGAAGCTGGTGCCGTCGTGTACGGCGCCGGCACGTTCAAGCCATCCTTGGTCACTCGGAACACGAACGGATAGGCCGACCCGTTCCAGTTGATAACGACCCGGACATCGTAGGGCACCTTAGCCTTGTCCGACTTTTCGATGATGATCTTGCCGCCATAGCTCGTGTCAGGATCGACGGTCGTGGTCTGGATGACCTCGGTCGAGAGATTGGCCAAGGTGTAGTCCAGGCGGTTCTGGATGCTCACGATCCCGGCCACCCCGGCTCCGGCGGCGGCCGTCGCGCCGAGCACGCCGACCGTGTTGTCCCGGTACGATGCAGACCACGCGTAGGTGCCGTGAGGCGTTCGCATGCGGCCATAGTAGTGGTCAGTGGTATGCGCCGTCGAAGCGGCACCCGCTGCGGCGCCTGCGAGCAATGCGACCCCGATCGCCGACCACGTCGCACGGCTCTTGGCGCGCTTCTGCAATTCGGCGCTGCTCAGCACTGGCACTTGCTCGTCGGCCAGCGAGGCAGTGATGTTCTCGATGCCGAAGTTCGCGGCCGAGGCGCCCTTGTTGTAGATGCCGAGCCCGAACGTCACATGACCGTGATCGAAGGGCAGCGGAGTAATCTGGATCGCGCCGGTGGGCGTCTCGAGATTGAGGGTGGGAACACCCGTCATGAAACGAACCGTCTCAGATCCGGTCTGCACCGGGTACAACATCAGTGGGCCAGCAACGACAGACACAGACGTGCTGGCAATGGCGACCGCAGCCGCAACGCGAATCAAACTCATGTGACACCCCCTCAGCGATCGAGTCCCCACTCGATGCGTAACCGATCAAGCGCGACTGAGGGCCGGCGTCAATGCCCAACATGTTCATATCGGAGGGAAGTCTGAGCGCGCCGCGCGCCGGCCATGGATGCCACTCCCGTTCGGCCATGCTATCCTGCCGCCATGCCGATCCCTTGGGACAAGACCGTCGAGTTCTTCCACTCGGGTCCGTCGTACAGCGTTGCGCGTGCTCACATGACGCTGCGCGACGCGGTGGCGCACTTCCTGGCGCTGCCGCCGGGCGAGCAGAACCTGTGCGGGATCGGCGTACATGAGGCGATCCTGAAGGAGATTGATGGGCGACCAGCGGTGCTAGGGTTTCTTCGTCCGCAGGCAATCCGGACGCTCGCTAGTGATCCGGGCTTCGGCGGGGCGCGATAGCCCATCGTCCTCTTGCGGTCGCTTTCAAGACAGCTACGGCGCTACTCTTCTCGGTTTTCGTACTCCGATAGCATTGGCAGCGCACATGCCGAGTAGCGCGTCGTGCAAGCGGGCATAATCGACATACGCGGCGCTGGTCGGAACGCCGCGGTTGCGACCGGGGTCGGATGCAAAATCATGCCAATCGCTGATGCCGACCGCTTCGGCGTAGCCCAGCGAACTAGAGATCATGTCCGATGGCTTCGTCTGAACAGTGCTGGGCAAAGCCCCCTTTATACCTGCCCCGTTGCTGACGACTGCGGTCGCAAGCGCCGCTTCAGTCGTCTTGTTGCTGCTCGGCGACTCTGCAAGAGCGATTACGTCAGTGGCGCCAGCCGCGGTCGCGAGAGCAGCAAAGATCAGCACTTGGGCCGTGACTGCGGCTTCATTCTGGCGCTCGGTCATCCAGCCACATTGGTCCACTGCATAGGCGGCAACACGCAACGCGCAATCGTTCGCGCGATGGTTTCGCGTCTGCCACGTAGACTTGTCATCCGTTTTTCCGCCCTCGATCCTCGCCTTGTCCGCGTCGCTATTTGTTGGTCGGATCGTGCTTTCAGGTCCACATTGGTCGTTTAGGAACGCGACGAAAGATGGTTTTGCAGCCTCATGGCCTGCGCCGAAAAGGACGCGCGGCCTATCGTCAGCATTATGCTGAAAAGGCTTCGAGCCAGCGTTGTCCTGACGAACGGCATAGAGCTCACTGGTCTGCGCGCACCCTGATAGGACGCTCAATAGCAACATAAGAACCCCGACAAAGCGAACGCTGCTCATGTTTCTGCCCTCCGAGTCCAAGGTTAAGAGCAACACAACAGAGCGCATCGGTCCGATGCCAACAGCGAACGTGACACACTTAGCTAACGATAGATAACCCTCAATGACAACTAGGCCTTATGCGCTCTCGCCGGAAACAGCGGACCGCGAACGGTCATCCTGTCAGCCGGATACGGTCGCTGGAGCGCTACAGCATCGTCATAGCTGCCAGACAACCACTGGTCATGGTCCTCGGGCGCTAGGATCGTCACCATCGCCTTGGGATGGATGGGTGCGACAAGCTCATTCGGGTCGCACGTCACCATCGCGAAGTGCTTTACCTCGCCGATCTGCTGCCAGACGCCAGCAATGGCGAACACGGGCTGGTCGGGCACCGCGAACCACATCTCGCCTTTGATCGGCTTGCCACCGCCGACGTCATGCAGGTCGGGCGTCCACTCGGCGAACTCGGTCACCGGGATCAGGCAGCGGTTCTCGGGCTTCTCGGCCAGTCGGCGCCACTGGGGCAGCGACAAGTTGCGGACATTCGTCATCGGCCACTTCGCCATGCCGCCGAGCACGTCCCAGACCATCACGTCGGCACCGCGGTCGGCCGCCACCTGCTGCCGGACGGACTGGTCAACGACCAAGTAATCGACCTGCTGACCGGCATTCCCATGCTCGCTATCGCCGCCGTCAGGCTGGAAGCCTGCGGGACCACCCAGGCATGGGAATGACGGTCTCGCTAAAGGCATGACAGGCCGGTCAATGCCCATCCCCTTACAGGATAAGCGCAGACGACGCCGGCGCGCCGCGCTCGGGGGAGCATAGAGGCGACGCGCCGGTCGATCCTAATAACGGCACGACTTGCTCATCCTTGAATGGCGGAGCTACGCCGGGAGTGAACCGCGCAGCTCTGCCTGACACCGGCCTTGATTCGGGGCGCCGCCCGCACTCCCGGCAACCTGACTCCGTTGCTCCACACAATCAACTGACGAGGTGGCCATGAGCGCTTGCTCGTCAGCCCGACTCACCAGCATTCCTTAGATCCGAGAAACCCGTGAAGATGCTCGTCAGCGGTATCCATGCACCTTGCGAACCCGACGGTCGCGCCACAGCTGAGTTGGTGACGGTCTCGAAGGCCAACGCGGCGCACACCCGCCGCCGTCGCACATCGGGAACAACTCCCCTAATTCTGCGGAACCCGAGCTTCCCAGCTGCTTTCTTCCCGTCGATGCCTTCGAAACCGACATCGAGTCGAGCGCGCGAGCGCGCCGCACAGCTCAAGCAACAGGCTGAGAACTTTGTTGCCATCGTCGCTAGGGGGGGTAACCCTCAGCACAGTGGGGATTTGATTGACGAGGCGATCAGGCTGGCCGAACGGGCCAAGCAACTACGCGGCAGCTAATCCACCGGTTCGCCAGCACCATTAGCTGTCGAGGCAATACTCATCGCTCCTGACCAAACGCGCAGCCGCTAGAAAGCGGACCGCATCAACCGATCGCCACGCCTGATCGGCGATAGGTCCCGTAATCTACCCGGGCGCCAGCTAAAACGACGCTGCCGACCGTGATCGCTAGCGCAGGCCCGTCAACCTGAGCGCATCGCGAAACCATACGGTGCTGAGCAACTCGCCCGCATGAGTTGATATGTCGATGTAGTCGGAAAGGCAGAGCCGGCCTTCGAGCACTTCGGCCGCCATGATCGACCGGGCATTCGCGGTCGCATGGGATCTCGCTGCCTCGAGGTTCGCGAGTTCGGTCCCCTCGGGATCGTCGAGACCAATGCCGCATTCGTGCAGATGAAAGAAATAGAGCGGCATATCAGTTCCTTGTGCGACTCCGGCACGTCCTCTGAACGGCTCGCTCCAGTCAACGATCCGTGGCCGAGACCAGCGGCTCGGCGCTTCCTGACCGCCTCCATCCAACGGAAGATTTGGCGCGACCGGAAACGCCCGTTAGGATCGGCGCAAGACATGGAGTATCCAATGCACGCGCCGACCAATGTTGCCTTGCACAGGTTCGTCGATCGCCTGCTCATGCGTTCGGCGCTGACGGACGAAGAAACCGGCGCGCTGCTCGTTCTCCCGGGACAATCGATAAGCGTTCGGACCAACGAGGACTTCGTCCATTGCGGTGAGGTGACGGATCATGCGTGTCTTATCGTCGACGGACTCGCGGCCAGGATCGAACAGCTAGGTGACGGCCTTCGCCAGATTACCGCGCTCCATATACCCGGTGATATGGCGGATCTGCATTCCGTTGTAGTACCGCATACCAGCTGGGCCCTCCTCGCCATGGCGCCGACGACGGTTATCCGGGTGCCACACGCCGCATTGCGCGACATCGCCGATCGGTATCCGGCCATCGCGAGGGCCTTTTGGCGTGATGGCATGGTCGATGCGTCCATTCTTGCGCAATGGGCCGTATCACTCGGCCGGCGACGAGCGGTTGGTCGCGTTGCGCACCTCCTTTGTGAGCTTGCGTGCCGATATGATCGCTCAATCTTGCCCGCGATTGACCGATTCCATTTGGCGATGACACAAGCCCAAATCGCCGATGTGCTCGGCCTGACTTCGATCCATCTCAATCGCATGTTTCGCGAACTCCGTAAGACCGGATTGATCACGGTCGTGGACGGCAAACCGAGGATCGCGAACTGGAACGCGCTTGTCGCCCAAGCCGGGTTTGATCCCGCCTATCTTCATCTGGCGGATCAGGAGGTCTCTTAGCCGGCGGTCAGCGCTGCCCTCGCTCCTGAAGCCAAGATCACCCTAGCGTTGCTTGTGGATAACCATGATAAGTGGAGTTCGCCCATGCCCGCGCCCCCACGCCGGCGTGTACCCCCGGGCCCGACCTCCCGCTCGACATCACCAAGTCCGCGCTCGGCGTGCAGGCGCTCGCCCAGCTGCGGATCTGGGTCGCGCTGCTCGCCGGCGCGCTCGTCACGGCTGCAGCGAACAAGCTGCACCTGCCGCTGCTTACAGCGATCTGGGGCGAGCAGGGCAGCCAGGTCGTCGGCATCATCGTCGGCGCGCTCGCTGCGGCCGGCGTGTCGGGCTGGCAGTGGGCACGGGTGCGGCTGGTCAACAACCGGTTCTGGCGGCTCGCGATCGATCTGGCGTGCCGGACGGTAAGGTGCGGGTCCCGACGGTGGCAGCCAAAAAAAAGGCCGCTCTGGCGAACGGCCTCTGAGTTGAAAGGAGAGGATGCCTGAAAGGCACTCTCAATCTGCGCCCACAAAAGCGCCTTCGCAAGTGCGGAATATCGGGTCCGGCATCATCACGCTGGCGGCGGCGGTGACCGCCAATAAACTTGTCGCGGTCGAGGCCGAGTTGGTGGCCCCGATGGCGCAGGCCGAGGCGGAAAAGCTGGCGGCGTAGGCAGAGTATCGGTTCAGCCGGAGAACGGGAAGCGCACTCGTTCCCCGGCGCCGATCTGCGCGGCTACGGCGGGGGAAGAAGATTATTCGCGGGCTTCGACTTTCGTGGAACCTCGATGCGACCCAAGCGTAGCCTATCGCCCACAGGAGGGACCGATGGCGATCAAGGTCGTGGTTGTGTTCGAAGATGGAAGAGCGGAGACAATCCGCGAGTATGACGACTTCTCAGAAGCGGTAAGCGATGCTCTCAAGCTCGCGAACACTCATGGCGAGGATCAGGGTGATGGCTCCGGCCCGCCTCGACTGATCGAGGTTCACGACGATGATCGAATTGAGTTAGCGATCCGCGTTATTCGCGGCGGCCTTGCAGGTCAGCGAGCCGACGACCGATCGCCTGCCAATTGACGAGGGCGCTACCATCCGCAGCATCAAGCTGCCGCTGAACGACCGCCTCTCCTAGCGACCCAAACTGTTCGCGGATGCTGGCGGCGATTACATTAATTGCAGCGTCCCCATCCAGGCTAAGCGCTGATACCTTCCTGGGCTGCTTGTCCACTATGTGATCCTCATCTTTCAATGCTTGGGAACCGGGCGAAGCCTGCTTGATACCGTAAGACGCCGCGTCGCAACATAACACCGGTTAGCAATCACTGTTCCCCCAGTGCGGCTTGGCTCCAAAAAGGATCCTGATCTCGCAGATAGCTACCTGATCGAGCGCTTATCCGCCGCGCTCATGCGGTAGCGTTGCACCCGGCAAGAGGGTCGGCGGCGCGCAGCCCTTGGTCAATGCGTTGTGCGGTCGCGGCGCCGGACATATTCTTCCTTCAGCATCGACTGACCGGCCGCAGCGGCAGCCGCATCGAGCAGGCTTTCAGCGATCGCGACGGCGACCGAAACCGTGAGCACTTCGGTAGAAGCGCCAGGCCTCTCCACGACGACGATACCGTCTCTCGCACACACGATCGGGCGCAGTTTTTCGCCGCGGGCTAACAGCTCACCTAAGTCTTCCATAGCCCTCCCCCGAGCCGTCCGGCGGGGCCGCTACATACATTCCCCGTCCCGTTCCGCTAGACGTTTGCTCAGTCAGGTTGGCGCTGCGCCGCCTCGCGTATCT
>CAZZZX010000036.1:0-12274 GCA_964658585.1 uncultured Novosphingobium sp. | reverse complement strand
GCGTGCCGGCGACCAGCACGCCGTCGGCCATGGCCGCCACGACCGCGTCGGCGACGGACTGGGTGAGGTCGCGGTTGATGCGCAGGAAATCTTCGGGTCGCGCGGGGCGATTGGCACCGGCGAGATGGATCACGATGTCGGCCGAGGCGATTGCCCTGTCCCGCTCGTCGGGCGCCGCCTCGCGGCCGATGGCCGTCACATCGCGATATCCCGATTCAGCGAGCCTGACGCACAGATTCCTGCCGATGAACCCGTCCGCTCCGGTGACGATCACCCGCTTGGTGGATTTCATTGGGCGCCGACATGGCTGAAGACCGGTCGATGATCGCTCATCGAGGGCAATCGGCGCAGGACATCGGCCATCTCGAAGACATTCAGCCGGCGGGTGTTGTGGGAATTAAAGTCTTCGAATTCGGAAACCCGCTCCTCTCCGACCCGCACATATTTATCGTAGTTCAGATCGCGATTGTCCGGCGGGACGCGATAATAATTACCGAGATCCTCGGCGACCGCCATCTCCTCGCGGCTGAGCAGCGACTCGTACAGCTTTTCGCCGTGCCGTGTACCGATGACGCTGATCGGATGATCCGGACGACCCGTCACCTCGAGTGTCGCCTGCGCCAGATCCCGGATCGTGACCGCGGGCGCCTTCTGCACGAAAAGATCGCCGTTCTGACCGTGCATGAAGGCGTACAGCACGAGATCGACGGCCTGATCCAGCGTCATGGCGAAGCGGGTCATCTCCGGATCGGTGATGGTCAGCGGCAGTCCCTCGCCGATCTGCCTGAGGAACAGCGGCAACACCGATCCCCTCGACGCCAGCACGTTGCCATAGCGCGTGCCGCAAATCGTGGTGCGGGTGTCCATCGCGGATCGCGCCTTGGCGATATACACCTTTTCCATCATCGCCTTGGAAATGCCCATCGCGTTGATCGGGTACACCGCCTTGTCGGTCGAGAGACAGACGACCCGCTGGACACCGGCGCCGATCGCCGCATCAAGCACGTTGTTCGTCCCCAGGACATTGGTGCTGACGGCCTCCATCGGATGGAATTCGCAGGATGGGACCTGCTTGAGCGCGGCGGCGTGGAATATGAAATCCACACCTCGGCACGCGGTCTCCAAGCCGCGGAGATCGCGGACATCGCCAAGATAATATTTGATCCGGCGATCCGAGAGAGCGATCCGCTGATCCTCCTGCTTCTTCTCGTCGCGACTGTAGATCCGGATTTCCGCGATCGGCATTTCCAGGAACATCTTCAATATAGTCGAACCGAACGAACCCGTCCCACCGGTGACCATAATGGTCTTGCCGGCGAAGATACTTAACAAACTGTTACCAGTGAACATATCCATACAAATCGAATGCTTCCATTTGCGAACGGAAGCAAGTCCTTAATTTATCTTAACCCACTAACGTCTAATGGAAGACTCTGCGGTTTTAGTGCTCATTGAAAGAGAGATCGAACGCGCCTTCGCGTATTGTCTCCCGTTGATGGTGGTTTTATGGGTATCTCGCTTCGGGTAATGCAAAAGATACTCGGTTTACCGCGATTGCCGAAGCGCCTGATCGTCGAGGTGGCGGATGTCGCCCTTTGTGCCGCGGCTGCGTATCTTGCCCTTTATCTGCGTCTCGGGACGATCCCGGAACCGGGCGTCGGCCTATGGCTACCCGTTACCGTATCGGCCGCATTCGCGTTGCCGATCTTTCGCATATTCGGCCTCTACCGCGAGATCTTCAGCCAGGCGAGCTTCGGCACGATCCTGACGATCGGTAAGGCGTGCAGCGCCTATGGGCTCGCCTTCGCCACCGTGTTCACGATCATGGGTGTCGCCGGCATCCCGCGGACGACCGGTATCATCCAGCCGATCCTCCTGTTCCTGATGGTCGCCGGTTCGCGTCTGCAGATCAGGATTCTGCTCACGACGTATCGCGCCAACAGCCAGCCGGACACGCCGCGGCGCAGGGTTGCGATCTATGGTGCGGGGTCGGCCGGACGGGAGGTGGCTGCCGCGCTGCTCAACAACCGCGAGCTGGAAGTCGTCGCCTTCCTCGACGACAATGCCGACCTTCAGGGCGCGGCGATCAACCGCGTTGCGATATTGGCGCCGCGCGATATCGCCAAGGTCGCGGCGCGGCTCCGCATTTCCGAGATTCTGCTCGCGATACCCTCGGCCTCGCAGGCTCGCCGCAACGAGATCATCCGCAACATCCGGGCCACCGCGCTGCGCGTTCGCACCGTGCCGGCGATCGCTGATGTCATGCGCGGGCGCGCCAAGATCACCGATCTTCACGAACTCGACCTCAACGATCTGCTCGGACGAACCGCCGTCTCACCCGATCTCGCTCTCATGGAGCAATATGTCGGCGGCAAGGTCGTGATGGTAACCGGCGCCGGCGGGTCGATCGGCAGCGAACTCTGCCGGCAGATCCTCGCGGTTGGACCCCGGCTCCTGCTCTTGCTCGAGATCAGCGAATTCGTCCTCTACCGCATTCACCACGATCTCGAGCAGCGCGCGGCCGACGGCAGGACCGCGATCATTCCGTTGCTCGGCTCGGTTCAGGACGAGCGGCGCGTGCGCACGATCATCGAGACCTGGCGACCCGACATCATCTTCCATGCCGCAGCCTACAAGCACGTACCGCTGGTCGAGCATAATCCCGCCGAAGGCATCAGAAACAACGTGCTCGGAACGAGAACCGTCGCGAAGGCCGCGGCGGACCTCCTCGTACCCGACGTCGTGCTGGTCAGCAGCGACAAGGCAGTCCGTCCGACCAGCGTCATGGGCGCCACGAAACGCGCCGCCGAACTGGTGATCCAGGCCTATGACGGGGCGTGCCCGACGACGCGCTTTTCGATGGTGCGGTTCGGCAACGTGCTTGGATCGAGCGGCTCGGTCGTCCCGTTGTTCCGCGGGCAGATCCGCAAAGGCGGCCCGGTGACGATCACTGACCGCCGAATCATCCGCTATTTCATGACCATTTCCGAAGCGGCGCAACTCGTCATCCAGGCCGGCGCGATGGCACGTGGCGGCGAAGTCTTCGTACTCGATATGGGCGAGCCGATCAGGATCCTCGACCTCGCACGAAGCATGATCGAACTGTCGGGCTTCTCTGTACGGGACGCCGACAACCCTGCGGGCGATATCGAGATCCTGGAAGTCGGGCTGCGGCCAGGCGAAAAACTGTATGAAGAATTGCTGATCGCGGGAGCCCCGGAAACAACAGGTCACCGACAGATCATGAAAGCCGACGAAAAAAGCTGCAGCCTCGACGATATGACCCGTCTACTGGATGAACTGGAGATTGCGTTGAGCCAGCCATCGCCGGGCGGACTGCTGCATACACTTGGACGGATCGTTTGCGAATTCAGACCCGAAAGCGTCATGCATGACTGGGTCGACATGGAAATGGCGCGACGTGTGTGTCGCTAGGGTGATGCTTGTCTAGCAAAAGCCTACTCGATGTTGTCTTTGAATGATCGACCAGCGCAAGCTCATAGGTGATACGCGCTTTACTTGAATATGACCCTCGCTCATTTGGTTGGATAGAAACAGAACCTGATTAAAGTCAAACGAGAAATCGATGAGAAGTCTTCGGTCTTATCCGGTCTTCGATCCCGATCTGATCGTGGATCAAATCGTAATGACCCTTTCGGCGGTACCGCTGGATACCCGTAAGAGCATCTTAGGAAAGGTACAGAACAGGATCACGGCCGAGCCGGGGGCGGCGCTAGATCAAGATATCTCCGTCCTCCACCATTGGGGGGCACTCTCCACTCGATGCTACACGACCCTGACCCGCAGCTTTCGGAGCAACGAGACAATCCCATCGGATCAGCCCATCAGGTTAAGCGACATTGCCCGATTGTCGTCAAAAGAAATGTCAACCATATCGAATCTGGGGAAGCAATCACTGATTGAGATATTCAACCTTCTGGAAAGTTGCGGTTCCGGACCCCGAGATCTTGATATCTTTTCGACAATATCCAGAGCTGATCGTATATCCGTTCGTCAAAAGATGGCAGCTCGGATGGCAGAGCAATCGGCCGCGTACGATCGAGATGTTCAACTTCTAAAGAATGTGACCGAATTCGGTGCGAATTGGCAAAAACTGGCGGAGAGATTCGGCTGTTCGGAACGCAGAATCCGTATCAAAGTCGCGGCGGCGGCCAAGCGCACGGCTTTCGGTGATGCCAACCCGGTATCGCTAAGACGGGAGGATCTTCATCCCAGAGATTGATGCGCGTGTCTGTCGGTCACGCCGGGTGACGGGGCGATCATGATCGCGACGCCTCGCGCGCCAACGGCTCGCCTGCGCTGTCGTCATGACGCCGATCGGAGCGCAGGGTGGCCGATCGGCAAGCGGACGCCTCGAAGAACGGCGTCTCGCGCGAGTCGCCGGGTTGGTCCCCTCGGTCGGAACCGGCTGCTCCGGCCCTCCGTCAACGCCCGACCTCGATGGCTTAGGAGTAGTTTTCTTCAACCTTTAGGATCGCTCCGCTCGGCTGGGCGGATCGCCGATCAGAAGCGATGCCGCGGCTTCGGCCGACGCGGCGTCGCGCCTGAGGATCGCGTGCGCCATGCGACGGTGCAGCGTAACGTCCGCCATCTGCTCCTCGGCTGTCTGGCGACCCATCTGCCAGATCCAGAAGCGCGTCGCGACGTTCTGGAGCGTGATGATGAAGCGCGCCAGCATCGGATTGTGCGTCGCGATCGCGATCGATCGGTGCAGCGCATGATCCATCGTCAGCAGCGCGCGCAGGTCATGCGCGGCGATCGCCGCCTCGGCGCCGTCGAACGCGGTCTCGATCGGGGCGCGATCCTCCTCGCGATGGTTGAGGGCGGCGAGGCTGGCAGTCCGCCCTTCCAGCATGCGGCGAACCTCGAAGGCATGCTCGACCTCGGAGACCTCGAGCGGCGCGACGATCGTCCCCACCCGCGGGCGCCGGATCACCAGTCCCTCGATCGCCAGACGCCCGAGCGCCTCGCGGACACCCGCGATGCCGCCAGAATAGCGCTGCGCGAGCATCCTCTCGTCGAGCACCTCCATCGGTGCGAGCAGTCCAAGGATGATGTCGGAGAGAATGGCTTCGTAGAGCCGCGCCTTTTCGAGCCCTGTCGACCAGTTACCCACGCGATCGACGCTGGTCAGCGGACCTTTCGATCCGTTGAGCGGCGGCAGCGGCGGTGTGGTCGTCACGGATGCTCCAGCTCTGACATGTAACAAGTCCCGCACCCGATCGCGCCTTGGCGCGGGCGGTCTGTACGGCCTAGTCGAGCGGAATGACAACCCGCCCGATCTTAGCCTTGCTGCCGCGCTGATGTTCTCGGGGATCATCCAGCGTGTCGGGTCGCTCGTCTCGGCCGAACCGAAAGGTCCGGGGCTGGACCTGACACTCGCAGCCGGATGGGACGATCTCGTGCTCGGCGAGAGCGTCGCGGTGAACGGTGTGTGCCTGACCGTCGCGACGCTCAAGGAGCGTGGCGAGGCGACCTTCTTCCTCAGCGCCGAGACGCTGGCGTGTAGCAGCCTCGGTACCGCGACGCGCGGACGCCTGCTCAACCTGGAACGCGCGGTGACCCTCGACACGCGACTGTCGGGCCATCTCGTCCAGGGCCATGTCGACGGCGTGGCGACGCTGATCGACGTGGCGGAGGAGGGCGAGGCGCATCGGTTGCGGATCGCCGTGCCGATCGCCATGCGCCGCTGCTGCGTCCCCAAGGGATCGATCGCGCTCGACGGCGTCAGCCTCACGATCAACGACATCGCGGAACCCGACGCGGACGACGCGGTCTTCGAGATTGCGGTGACGCTGATCCCGCACAGCTGGGTCAATACCGCTTTCCGCCAGCGCCGCTCGGGCGACCGGATCAACGTCGAAGTCGACGTCATCGCCAAATATGTGGAGCAGCTATGTCGACCCTATCCGACGCCCTCGATCGCCTGAGGGCGGGCCGGCCGATCATTCTCGTCGACGACGAAGATCGCGAGAATGAGGGCGATCTCGTCCTTGCCGCCGAACATGCCGGTCCCGCCGCAATTGCCTTCATGGCACGCCATGCCAGCGGGTTGATCTGCCTGGCGATGGAGGCGGCGGCGGTCGATCGGCTCGGGCTGCAGCCTATGGTGGCGGACAATCGCGGCCGGCGCAGCACCGCCTTCACCGTCTCGATCGAGGCGCGCGACGGCGTCACCACCGGCATCTCGGCCGCGGACCGCGCCCGGACCATCGCGGTCGCGGTCGCTGACGGTGCGGTCGCCAGCGACATCGTCTCGCCCGGACACGTCTTCCCGCTGCGCGCGAACCCCGCTGGCGTGCTGGCGCGCGCGGGCCATACTGAGGGCGCGGTTGACCTGATGCGGCTCGCTGGCCTCAAGCCAGCAGGCGTGATCTGCGAGATCATGAACGACAGCGGCACCATGGCGCGCGGCGCCGAGCTCGCCGCCTTCGCGCACCGCCACGACCTGCCGATCCTCAGCATCGCCGAACTCGTCGCGCATCGGCTGGCGACCGAGATGCTGGTCGAGCCGGTCGCGGTTGCGGACCTGCCGACACGCGCCGGCCCGTTCCGCGTTCACGCCTTTCGCAGCCTGATCGACGGCGGCGAGCACCTCGGGCTGGTCGCGGGGACACTGGCGGGTGCGCCCCTGGTCCGTATCCATTCTGAATGCCTGACCGGTGATGCGCTCGGCTCGCTGCGCTGCGATTGCGGCGCGCAGTTGCGACAGGCGCAACAGCTTCTGCACGACAGCGGGAACGGCGTGCTCGTCTATCTGCGCGGGCATGAGGGGCGTGGCCTCGGTCTCGCCAACAAGATCCGCGCCTATGCCTTGCAGGACGGCGGCCTTGACACGGTCGACGCCAACCGCGCGCTCGGCTTTCCCGACGATGCGCGAAGCTATGCGATCGCCGCGCAGATCCTGCGCGCGCTTGGCGTCGAGCATGTTCGCCTGCTCAGCAACAACCCGCGCAAGGCGGCCGATCTGGAACGATACGGGGTCGCGATCGACGCGGTGCTACCGCTCGTCGCGGCGAGCGATCCGCGTGCCGCCGGCTATCTGGCAGCGAAGCGTGACCGGCTTGGCCATACGCTGCCCCATGACGAGCCTGCCCTGGAGTCCGCCCGATGACCCGCGTCGCAATCGCGATCAGCCGCTTCAATGCCGAGATCACCGACGGCCTGCTCCACGGCGCGCGAGCCGAACTCGAGGCGGCGGGCGTGCCGGTGCGCGAGGCTGACATCATCACCGCGCCCGGCGCGTTCGAGTTGCCGCTGATCGCGCAGACGCTGGCGCTGACCGCGCGCTACCGCGGCGTCATCTGCCTCGGCTGCGTCATCAAGGGCGATACCGCGCACTTCGAGTTCATCAGCCTCGGCGCGACGATGGGCCTGATGACCGCGACGCTCGCCACCCGGGTGCCGATCAGTTTCGGCATCCTTACGACCTATGACGAAGCGCAGGCGATCGCGCGCAGCGCCAACGATGCCGAGAACAAGGGGCGTGAAGCGGCGCGAGCCTGCGTCGAAAGCATTGCCATTCTCGATCGGATCTCGTCCGACGCCTAGCTGTTAGCTGGTGCCTGGCCCGACATTGGCTTTCGAGGCGGGCGGCCGCGATTGGCCTCGAGGAGGCGTCTCGGACAAACGAAAGGGGTCGAGATTCCCAAAGCCTCGACCGCCTGTCGCCGCCCTACGACCCCTTCCAGAGACCGTAGGGCTATTCGAACCGATTATCGCGCAGTGCTCCAGCGATTGAGCCAGCCCATCTGTAACGTCGAAGCAGTACACCGATTGCATGCCCCAGCTGCGCCCGACACGCTTATCGACGGTCAACCGATCTTCCTGGTTGCGGCGGTGGAGGCGGGCCTCGACCGCAGCAGTGTGGCGGATCGCGTTCCAGTCGCGGGATAGGTCTGGCACGCGGTCGATCGGGATGAGGAGTTCGCGGCGTCCTGTCCGAAGGGGAACCGACTACGCCGCTTGCACGCTCATGAGCGGTGCTGCTAAGGAGTCGGCTTGCAAGCCCGCCTCGCGAAACGGGCGGTCCATCCAGAACGGCGCGCGATTAGTTCCAGCTATTCCGGAGTCAAACAGACCTTGCCACTGGTATTGACGAGAATATCTCCCGAGCCTGCTTTTGCGAGATGCCGTTGCTTCCCGATGGCGTTGGCGAGCGGCCAGAGTGATGGGCGCGCAAGGGGATTGTCTTGACGTGTTGAAATCATGGTCGAGGTGGCTTCTTCGATTTCGCCAGTCGAAAAAGCGCGACGATGCGGAATTAATGTCATCGAGCGGATTGTTCGTCATCGGGGTCGCCCGTGGCGGTACGACAGTACTGCAGAATGCGCTTAACGACGCGCGGGAGGTTTTCCTGTTAGGTGAAGCGGACCTTCATCTCGATGACGGGACGGCCGGTTTCGCATCGCGCTACAACACCATGCATGAAATGTGGGGCAATCAACCGACGAAGAGCAGCTATTTGCCCCCGGTGATCGGCGAGGATGGCCCATGGAATGTCCATCTCAGGCGGATGGCGGGGCACCACCGATGGATCGGTACGAAAATCGTTTTGAATCCCGGCAAGCCGGCGGAGTGGCAGGATCGTTTCCTCGCCTTTCACTGCACTCACTTCTACGAGTCGCATTATCTCTTCGTATTTCGTCATCCGAGGAGCGTACTGTATTCAACGGTGGCTTTTCAGAGGATGTCTGGCCAGCCCGCGTCGAATGCCACGATCTTGGCCAACTACGCTCAGACAATCGCATTGTTTACGCGGCTCGTACGGGTTCTACCTAATGTAAGAGCAGTCATCCACGAGGATATCGATGCGCGGGTTTTCGCAGATATCTCAGACTGGCTCGATATACCGCTAGATGGTGCGACCGCTTACTATGATCGAGGTAAAGAGCGGCATCGTATATCGGAAACGCTTGCTTCGGAGGACGCGCATGGACTTGATCTCCTGGCCACTGCGTTCGAGGATCTCAGGAGCATCGTAAGAGATGATCTCGACCGTCCCCAGATCGAACAGAATAATAGAAATCCGGACCCCAACCAATTTACACCCATAGGGTCTCTGGCTGCTCGTGCCGATCTTATCGAAAGGTTCTTACGAAATCGGTAACAAGTTTCGGCTTGGCCCGAGCCGGTGAAGTTGGTACATTACCCTAAACTGGCAATCTTCGCCATAAGTAAAAGCGGATCCGGGACGATTCATAAATCATTTGACTAAAATAGGGGATAAAGGCCTCTCCAGAATTATAGATCCTAATATACAGACGATTGGATTCTATCATCGATAGATACTTCCGCTCCATCGCAGCCAGTGCTTCTCCCCGCGATGAGAGGCATGTAATTGATTTCTAGCATATTTCTGTAATATCTCAACTGGAACCAGCGAAATCGCCTGATACGCCGAAACCAGGGATGGTTCCGGTTTGATCAGCCTTTTCGCGGCGGCGACCGACTCCATCCATCCCCAGCGCATCCAATCGTCGTTCGTTGAAGCGAGGTACATTATCTCGGGCGCTTCGTCGGACGAGATGGCCGATCGAACGCTGTTGAGCACGGCCGGACCGGTTGCAATCAACGCACTGCCGAACCGGCGCTCCTCGATATTTTCCATCAGCAGCGAGATGCAGGCGCGAATGAACGGATGACGGGGCTGACGAAATACGAGAAAATTGTTGATGACCAGGCGAACCCACATGGGCATCAGTGCGACCGGCGTGATCGCAATGAGATCACTGAGGTTGCCTGGGAAAAAGAAGGTCGCATCCGCGTAGATGCCGCCATGGACCTCCATCAGGAGCAGGCGCAACATGTCGGATCGCATTGCCGGCAGGATGCAGGCATCCCACGCCGCGAGTTCGCGCGCACCGTAACGCTCCGCGATGAATGACCGTCCCGATCGATCGTCGAGACGGACATAGTCGAAATCGCGTTGCCCAAGGCGGGTCGCTTCCATCATCTGCAGGACGTCGTCGGGCGGGTCGTCATGCCAGAACTGAAACAATTGCACCGCGCCTATCTCCAAGGCTCCGTTGATCCGATGAGCAAACCTCTTGAAACCATCAAGTCACGTCGAGCAACGCCTCGCGCTCAGACGCGCCCGAGGATGAGGTTTGATAGTGTTCGTCCGATCTCCCGATAGCCGTCCAGCACCGCCGACGCGAACCCGAGTTCGTCGAATTGCTTCTGGAAACCATGCGTGACCTCTATGATTACATAGCGCGGTCGGAACGGCGACGTCTCGATCAGATCGTTGAAGACCGCCACGTCGAGCCCTTCGATGTCGATGCTGAGCAGATCGAAATCGTGGGGCACGTCTGCGTCGGTCATAACGTCGCTCAGCCGTCTCACGTCGACGTCGATCGAATTACCTTGTCCACCGAAGAAGGCGGCGGACGATCGGTCGAGGGAATTTACGACCGAAGCGCCGCCCAGCCAAAGCGGCTGAACGCCGGTCGCCAGCCCGATTGCGCACTCGATGACCTGATAATCCCCGTCGCCAAACTCGGCCCGCAACGCGGCCGCATTGTCGGGCGTTGCCTCTATCAACACGGCTTTCCACCCGAAACTGGTTACGAGATCGTAGCTGTTTGAGGCTGTACGTCCGTAAGCTCCGACGTCGACCACAATTCCCGGTGCCGCAGCCTCGCTGACGAGGGCGCGCAGGACAAGCTTGAACTCCCCGAATTGCGAATGATCGGGCGCCGCTGCCGTGGCGACCCAGCTTGAAGCCTGGAAACGAATATCCTCGGCCAACGCGATGAGACTCGCCGGATCGGTGGTGATCCTCCTGGCCAGTTCTGCCGCGTCATCGACGAGAGGAGAGAAACCACTTGCCCGGCGGAGCGCGCGGACGATGGTCTCTGCATCAATTGTCATTCGAATGACTCCGGTCCTCGGTGTTGACGTCTGCTGGATTGACGAAGTCCAGGCCCGTGTCGGACGCCCATATCGCGATCCGTTCCAAGCGATGTGCCGGCGAGATTGCCGTTACGAGCCTGGTATTCCTGCTCGCCGATAGCGGCCGGTAGCGCGGCGGGGCGCTGATCTGCAGTCTCGTCGGCACGCTACGGCGCGTCTTCGCGCGACCAGACGATGTTGTCCCGTACCACCCGTGCCGGCCGCCCGACGCAGACACTGTGCGTAGGCAGATCACGTCCGGTCACCAGGGATCCGGTACCGACGACGCTGCCCTCGCCGATCCTGCAATTACCGTTGATCTGAACCTTTTCGGCAAGCCAGACATGGGGCCCGATCACAATCCGCCCGCCGCGGGCATTGATGCGGACGCCGGTGTCGCGATCCCGGATAGAATGCATGTCATCGGTGATAATCCGGATCCCCGCACCCCACATGCCATCGGCACCCACATAGATCGAACCTCCGTTTCGTGCGTCGAGCGAAGCATCGAAGGTCGCCGTGGCGTCGTCGCCGATCATGATCGTTGCGAGGTCGCCTACGGCGAGCGCAACGGCCCAGAAATTGACGTTCTCGCCGATCGCGATCAGGCCTCGATCCGCCATGTAGACGAGGCGATGGACGCGTGAGTTGCGACCGATGATCGCGAGTCCGTTCGTGGGAGGCTGCAGCAGCAGGGACAGCTCGGGGATCGCCGGCACGGCGCCCGGCCCGACGAGCATTATGTTGCCGCCGGCCTGCCACCATTCGGGCATCCCGTCTCGATGAGCGGTCAGCTCGCGAATCCCGATCGACGGCGTCACATCGCTCCCGGCGGCGAGCGCCCGCGCCGATACCTCGGCCTCGATCCACGCATGGAGGTTTTCGGGAACCGGATCGCCGTGCTCGAGCAGGCCCATCGCTCCGGGCATCGGCTCGACCTGCGGCACGGGCTTGACCTCGGCGCCTTGCTTGGGCTCGGCGCGTCGACCGGGGCCTCGCCAAAAGGTCTTCAAGGCAGGTCCTGCCGGTTCCAGGTGATGCCGTTACGCAACGGCTTGGCAGGACGGCCAGCGGCGACGGTTTGCGGGGGCAGCGTGACGTTCTTCACGAATGATCCCTGGCCCACCACGGTGTCGTGCTTGATGTGGCAGTCCCCCATCACGGCGACATTGTTTCCGAGCCAGACATGGCGCTCGATCACGATCTTTCCTCCGAACGTATTGATGCGCGCGCCGGTGACGACGTCTCGGATGGCATGAGTGTCGTCGCTCATCAGACTCACGCCGATCGCCCACATATTGTCATCGCCGACGACGACGATCCCACCGTTGCGGACATCGATCATCGCCATGAATGT
>CAZZZX010000035.1:0-12289 GCA_964658585.1 uncultured Novosphingobium sp. | reverse complement strand
GATAATAGTTCGGGTCCCAGAACCGCGTGATGCGCGCAACCTTCCACGCGCTGTTTTCGAGCGCCCAGGTCAACGCGGTGGTCTTATAACCATGCAGCACCGACTGACCGGTCTTTGGCGAGACGCTGCGCGCGGCGAGCAGAACGCCGTGGCAGATCGCGCCTACCGGCTTGTTGGCGTGAAAAAAGGCCGCGGTCAGCCCTTGAAGCACGGCGCTTTCAAGATATTCCCGCATGCCACGCGCGCGGTGTCCACCGGGCAGAACGAGCGCAGCATAATTGCGAACGTCAAGTTCCGACCACCTTCGCGGTTTGCGGAAAGCGGCGTCCTGGGTCATCTCACTATAGGCCTCCCGCGCGTCTGCGTTGGCGCGTAGGATCAACCCGAAGACGCGGAGGTTGCGCAGTCCTTTGATGCGGCCCCACGGATCAAGCCCGCATCCGTCGAGCATGATGGCATCAGCCTCGCCGCATCGGCCGTCTGGTGTTGCGAACACGACACTATGACCCGCTTGGGACAATATTTTCCAAGGAACCGCGACCTCGGTCGGATCAAAATCCCGGGCTGGCAAAGGAATCAATATCGTCGCCAATCTTGAAAATCCTCACGGTCTGCGATTATTCGTATTTGCTCCGCCGAACAGAGCATTCCTGCTTTCGCCGAACCATTACGCATGCCCTCGCATCGATGCCAACTATGAGTCGCCCTCAGCGAGCAACGATCTTGACGGGCCTATGATGTTACAGCTCGGCTCGTTGAACATGGTCTTATCGGTCTGCGATCCGCCAGATAAATACCGCCCGGACGGGTCGGACGAAACCCACTCAGAGATAGCGTCCTCGATATCCGCGATGGATCGCTGAGATTTCACCGAATGGAAACTTCCTGTCGGCCGAGATCGATCGCCCTATCCTCACTGGTGATCGTCGCCGTCATCACATCGCCCGGTCGGAGGTAAGGTCGTTTGCTCTGTCGCTTGAGAAAAAGCTCCCAGAGCCGTTTTTCCGGCAGCACCGCTTGAGCGATCCGCCGAACGAGGGGCGAGGGCACGGACAACGCACAACCATGCGGCGTCCCGGTCAGCAGCACATCGCCCGGCGCGATATCGCAGAAGTTCGACAACTCGGAGATCGTCGCCGCGGGCTTATGGACAAGGTTCGCCGTCGTATCTCGCTGCCTGGATCCGCCGTTGACGGCTAGAGACAAGGTCAGAGCATCTAGATATTTGAACTCGTGCGGTTCGGGAATCGCGATGTAGGGGCCGAGTGGGCAAAAGCCCCTGTAGCTTTTCCCTTTGAACCACTGGCTTTCGCTAAGCTGGACGTCGCGCGCGGTAACATCGTTCGCCATAACGAAGCCGAAGATATACCGCGATAGACCTTCCCGACCGACGTCTACCGGCGCGTCTATCGTTGTTCGGAAGACAAGACCCAGTTCGATTTCGTAATCCAGCAACCTAACGTGGCTGGGCGCCGATATGCTCCCCCGCGGGCCGTTGATCGTGCAGTCCGCCTTATCGAAAAATAGATTATAGCCTTTGGCATCGGGATCGAGCCCCGACTCGATCATGTGCTGGCGATAATTGGCTCCCTGACACACGATCCGGCACGGCGCCGTGATCGGCGAAACCAATGCCACGGCCGAGATGGGGACGCCCAACGATCGCTGCTCGGCACTTCGTCGATCTTCGTCGCCTTGCCCAATGAGATCTCTCGTCGTCAGATAATCCGACTCGAGCGGGAAAACCATGCCGTCCTTGATGACACCCCAACGCGCCGCCCCATTCTGGCCGAAGCGCGCTATGTGCATGACCATCGTTCATTCCTCACTACCGAAAGCGTCCGACATGATCAGACTTTTTGGACGGATCAGTCATTTCCGGGCCGTCCGTCAAGCACTATATCGAAACCGCAAGACCGTTGGCCCAGTTCGTGAGCCGCTCCGTTATCCTGCGTCTATTTTAAGCCTCGATATCGGCGCGCAGACGGAGGATGTAATCGGAGGCTTGCGCCGCTATCCCAAAAGACTCTTCGAACCGAATGCCCAGGCCGCGCAACATGATGCTGACCACCTGCTGCGCAATCGTGATCGCCGATGGATCGGTAGGCGTCCTGAGCAGCCGCGACATCAGAGCATGGGTATGGCCAATAACACAAAGCACGCCAATCTCCACGGTCGCGACGTTGAACCGCCCTTGCTTGAGCGCCGACCCCATATCAGCTATCAAACCCTCGTTGCTCGCCTCGTCCGTCAGCAGATCGCCCACCAACACCTTGGCAAGCACCCCAGCCTCCAGCGGTTCATCCACGACAAAGCGGGCATAGACGCATACCCCGCGCGCGATCCGCATTGCCGGATCTTGCGCATCGAGATTGGCAATATTTATACTTGCCTCTATTTGACCCCTAAAGTGCTGATATACCGCGAGCGCTAGCTCATCTTTGTCTTGAAAGTGGTTGTAGAAAGTTCCCTTCGCGAGGCGCGCCGTCTGAACGATTTCTTCGATGCTGATAGCCTCGAGCGACCGCGAGGCAAGCAGCTGCCGGCCAGCCTGCATCAGGATTTCACGCGTGCGACTTCTTCGGCCAGAGGTTTGGCGCGCGGCGGCCTGATTCATATTTCGCTCATTCCAACCCAGTAGCTCTAATCGCTAGCAGATTTCCGGCACCATTCAATATTTTAGACTGAGCTGCAACGCGACCGTCCGGGGGCGCTCGGAAATACCGTTCTGATTGCCTGGGTTCAGGAAGGGCGTCGGAAAGGCAAAGGCCAGCGCGTTCGCATTGGTCAGGTTGCGGCCGATCAGGCGCATTTCCCAATTCTGGCTGGCGCTTGCGATCGCAGCACTCAGATTATACGTCGTGAAGGCTTTGCCGACCGGCGATGTCGTCGGGTCCTGCTGATAGTAGCGCTTCGAACGGTAGTCGATCGAACCGTCGAGCAGAAAGTTCAGGGATCCGGACATCTCCGTCTGATAGCCAAAACCACCGCTGCCAGTCCATTTCGGCGCCAGCGGGATGGGTGCGCCAGTTCGCCGATCCTTCGCATCGGCATAGGTGTTATTGAGAAAGAGCCTGAGCCCCTTGACCGGAGTCCAGGAGCTTTCCAGCTCGAAACCGCGGCTGCTCAGGTCGGTGTTGCCGACAATGAATTGAATTCCGTTGAACGTGACCAACTGAAACCCATCGACCCGCGTGTAAAAGCCGGAGAGGTTGAACAACCACCGCCGGCCGGGATCTTGGATCTTGACGCCAGCCTCGATGGTCCGAGCGACCTCCTTGTCGTAAGCGGACTGGTCGAGCAGCGTCGCCGATTGCGCGAAACCAGCGCCTTTCGTCCCTTTGCCGTAAGACGCATATGCTAGAAAGTTACGGGTGACATCGTACTGGAAGCCGCCCGAATAGTCTACGTTGCCTTCCTTATGCCCGAGCGTGAACGGACTATAGGGCTGATAGACCAACAGGCTGATCAAGCCCGGCACGAGTGCGACGCGGCTAAGATCCACGTCCTTCTTCTCATGCGTATAGCGTATGCCGCCCAGGAGCCTCAGCTTATCGCTCACGCGCGCCGTCACCTGACCGAAGCCGGAAATCGTATCGGTGGTCTGCGCAAAATTGGTCTGCGTGGTCCCGCGCAGATCGACGCCCGGGAACGGACCGATCGGATAATTGGCCGCGATCGTCGTCACGTTGTCGAGCGTGTTATGGAGATATAACGCGCCGACGACATAATTGATTGGCCGGTCCGCGGGCGATACCAGCCTGACCTCTTGAGAGACCTGCTTCCCCCTCTCCGCGACCGTACGATATGAATAAGTACCAGCCTGGAAGTCGGTATCCGAGAGATTGTCGTCGCGGTAGGCGGAATATCCGCTGATCGACGTGAGCGTCGCATCCCCCAGCGCGAGGTTCGCGGCGACGCTGTAGCGATCGATGCGCAATCGCTCGGACTGGTCGGGCGTGCCGACTGCGTTGCGCCGATCTAACTGGAAATCGATCGTTCCCGGATATCCGGCAAGCGCCTGAAGCAGTTCGGGCGTCCCGTCGCTCGACAGAAACTCCACCGGCGATCCGTAGTTGCGATTGACGTCATGCTGCGCAACTGCCGTGATGTCCAATGTGTCGGTCGGCTTCCAAACGAGCACACCGCGTAAGGCGTCGTCGAATGTTCGTATTGACTTTCGATCGGTCAGGATATTCCGAACCCACCCGCCATCGTCGTTACTCTGTCCCGATAGGCGGATCTTCAAACGATCGGTGATCGGAAGGTCGGCGCCCCCGGTCAGAAGTTTCGAGTGGAGATTGAACTCGTAAGATGACCGGAGATCCGCTTCGAACTTGTCTCCCGGCTTCTTGGTAATCAGGTTGATTGCGCCGAGACTGGTGTTTTTCCCGAGAAGAGCCGCTTGCGTACCCCGGACGACCTCGATCCGCTCGATATCGAACATCGATCCCGCGAATTCGCGGTTGCGAGGTGCGTAAACGCCGTCGATGAACAGGCTGACCGAACTATCGAAGGAGGGCACTCCCGGCGTCGACCCAAGGCCGCGGATCGTGATGCCGATCTCGTTTCCGGTCGGAGCGCGCGTGACATTGATGCCGGGCGAGACGGCAGCCAATTGCAGCAGCGAACTCGATCCGGTTCGCGCCAGCGCCGCCGCCGTTACCACGCCGATCGATAAGGGGATGTGCTGAGCAGTCTCGGCGCGCTTGCGGGCGGTAACGATGATATCCCCAGTCCCGGTCGGCTCCACCGGCTTGGTCGTGGCGGCCTCGGGCGAAACGGGCGGCGTCGGCTCATGCACCGCTGTGTCTTGCGCGCCGGCCGCATGACCGACAATTGCGAAGATCGAGATTGCTCCGGCCGCCAGATGCTGACGAGAAAGTCGGAAACACGCCTTGCTCATGCTCACTCCCCTGCCCCGTCGATAAGAGGCACCGTTCCCCAGGTCTTCGCGCCCTAAGTGACCGTTTGGTCGTATTCGTAAACGCCTCACATCACAAGCCCGGAGATTGCTGGCATATCTGCGGTTGCAATATGACGAGATCGTCCACTACAGAGGACCGGGCAAGGAGGATGCAACCTGATGACGTTAGCGCATACCGTTGCAGTTTTGTCGCAAGAGATCCGTACGATCGCGGATGTGGATCACATCGACGATGTGCCGATCGACGTCATCGCCTTCCCGAGAACCACCTATGACGTCCTAGCCGATGCGGCCAGCCGCTACGGGGACCGGTCAGCGCTGACATATTTGCAAGACGGCGAGATGCTGGATCGTGCAATAGTGTACAGCTTCTCCGATCTGCTGTCCGCGGTGACGCGCACCGCCAATGCGTTTCATGCGCTCGGCATCGGCAAAGACGATGTGGTGGCCTATGCCCTGCCCAATCTTCCGCAGGCGCACTTTGCGCTATGGGGCGCGGAGGCCGCGGGGATCGCATTGGCGCTAAATCCGATGCTCGCGCCTGAACAGACCGCCGCACTTCTCCAAGCGGCTAACGCGCGCGTTCTGGTGACGCTTCCGCACCTGTGGGCGATGTTCAAGCCGCATGTCGCGGGACTAACCGCGGTGCTGCTCGTAGGCGGCGAGGACGTCCCGCAGAGCGAGCCTCGCCTGCTCGATTTCGACCGCGCTCTCGCCGCGCAGAGTAGCGACGGGCTCGTCGGATCGCGTGTCATTGCCCCCGACGACTTCTCTTCTTGGTTCTGCACTGGTGGCACCACTGGCACACCGAAGATCGCGATGCGAACCCATCTCAGCGAAACCAGCAACGCGGCGATGTGTGTCGCGGCACGCGACACCCGAGCGAAGCCGCGAACCTATTTCTGCGCCCTCCCGCTTTATCACGTCAACGGCCCCATGACGACCGGACTGATCCCGTGGATGCAGGGCGAGCATGTCGTGCTGGGACCGCCGATGGGGTATCGCGATCCTTCCGTCATTCCCAATTTCTGGCGTATCGTCGAGCATTTCCACCTGACGTCGTTCAGCGCGGTACCGACAGTGCTGGGGGCGTTGGTGAAGGTTCCGCTCGACGGCGCCGACATATCGAGCCTGGAAAGTGTCGCTTGCGGCACGGCGCCGATGCCGAGCGCGCTGTTCGAGCGCTTCGAACAGGCCACGGGCGTCCCGATTATCGAGGGCTACGGCCTGACGGAGGGGGCCTGCGTGTCGACAATGAATCCCATAGCGGGTGAACGCCGGATCGGATCGATCGGACTTCGCCTGCCGTGGCAACGTCTGCGCACCGTGGTGCTTGCGAGTGATGGCAGCTACATCCGCGATTGCGCAGTTGGCGAGATCGGCGCGCTCGCGATCAGCGGCCCCAATCTTTTCGCCGGCTATCGCAATCCCACGCACAACGAGGCCATATGGCTCGATATCGAACCCGGCAGCCGGTGGTTGAATACGGGCGATCTCGCGCGGATCGATAGCGACGGCTATGTATGGCTGACCGGACGGATCAAGGAACTGATCATACGAGGCGGCCACAATATCGATCCTGCGACGATCGAGGAGCCATTGTATCGGCATCCGGCGGTCGCGCTCGCCGCGGCGGTGCCGCGTCCCGATGCGCATGCGGGCGAAGTCCCGGTCGCCTATGTCCAGCTCAATGAGGGAGCGACGGCCAGCGAAGACGATCTGCTGACCTATATCGCCGGGGTGATCTCGGAGAAGGCCGCTACACCGAAAGCGATCCGTATCATCGATGCGATCCCGCTGACGCCGGTCGGCAAAGTGTTCAAGCCGGCACTCAAAGACCGCGAGATCGAGGATGTGATCCGGACCGAAGCGGCAATTGCGGGCGTGTCGGTGGAAATCGCTTTTTTCCAGGATGCCACATTGGGCCGGGCCGCGCGGATCGAGAGCGCAGGCGATATCGTGCAACTGACGGCCGCTTTGGGTCGCTACACATTCAACTACCGGCTTACGGGCAGGCTATGATGCGCGACTTCGCCGAAAAAATCGTGCTGGTGACGGGTGGTACAAGCGGCATCGGGCTTAGCTTGGCCCGTGCGTTCGCATCGGAGGGCGCCACCGTCGCGATCTGTGCGCGCGACCCCGCAAGGCTGAAGACGGCGGCGCGCGAGCTGGGCATCGCCCTGGCGATCCCCTGCGATATCGTTGATCCCGCGCAAATCGATTCGATGCTGAAGACGATCGAGAACACGTTGGGCCGCATCGACATTCTGGTCAACAATGCCGGCGCGCTTGCCGAGCATGACTTCAGCGAGAGCCCCATCGGTCGCGGCGTGATCGCTGCCGATATTGCCCTCAACCTCATCGCGCCGATCTCGCTCACCGATGCCGCGCTTCCATTGCTGCGTCGTTCGGAAGCACCCGCGATCGTGTTCATCGGTTCAGGCTTCGGCTGGAGCCCCGCGGCCCGAGCGCCGCTTTATTCGGCGGCCAAGGCCGGTATCCGCAGTTTCGCAAAGGCGTTGCGCATGCAATTGGGACCGATCGGGGTTAGGATCGTCGAGGTTGTGCCCCCGTCCGTCGAAACACCCGCGACGACGCATCGTGATGTGAAGAAAATATCGCCTGACGAGATCGCGACGCGGACGCTGGCGGCCTTACGCGACGGTACCGCTACGGTTTTCGCCGGGCAGACCAGACTGATCCCGCTGATGCTGCGCCTGGCGCCTTCATTCCTGGAACGCCGTGTCGGCGGAAGCTGACGTCTAACCGAACCGAGCCGGCAGATGTTTGAAACCGTGGAGGACGTTGTTGTAAACCGGCACGGGCGCGCCGACTTCGATCGTCCTGACCTGATCGACGAGCGCTGCCAACAGCGTCTCCATCTCCAAACGCGCGAGATGCATTCCGGCGCAACTATGTTCGCCATAGCCCCAGCCGACATGATCTCGCGGATTGCGGTGAACGTCGAACCGGTCGGGATCTGGATATCTGCGCTCGTCGCGATTGGCCGCACCGAACAGCACCAAGACGCGCGATCCCTTTGCGACGACCGTTTCGCCAAAGCCGATCGGTTCGGCTGCGTAGCGGGTGAAGCCGCGGATCGGCGAGGCCAGGCGCACGCATTCGTTCACTACACCCGGGATGAGAGAGCGATCCGCGCGAATCGCATCATAAGCCGCGGCGTTCGTACCAAGTTGCCAGAGCATGTTCCCGGATGCCAAGATCGTCGTGTCGAGGCTCGGCGCGATATAGTCGATGATCATCGCCTGCGCTTCGCGGGGCGTGATCTCATCCCGCTCGGCGGCGTCGAAAATGGCTTCCGCCCAGCCTCCCGGCACCACCATAGTGCGATCGAGGCGACGCACGTACCGGATCAGCTGGAGAAAGCGCGGGAGCGCCGACCATCCGCGGAGATTAAGGGGACCGAGCAGATCGAACGTAGAGGCAGCCCAGCCCAACATCTTGGCGCTTCCCTCGGCGTTCAGACCAACTAGTTCCGAAACAACCTCGACGGGCAAGCGGGAGGCGAAATGCTTAATCCCATCGAACCAGCCAGATCGCATCAGACCGGATACGAGACGCGTCGCGGAATCACTCAACTGGGTCTTCAACTCCGAAACCGGCTTCGGCATCAGCGGACTCATCAGAACCCGCCGCCGCTGCCTGTGCACCGCGCCATCGCTCGTGATGGTTATCGGGCTGTCTATTCGATTAATTCTTGTGTTCACGCCGATCCCTCGGCCGCTGACCAACTGCCGCGGATTACGAAGCGCCCCTCGCACATCTTCATACCGCGCCACGGCCCAGAGCCTGTGGCACGGTAGCCAGACCGCGGGACCAAGCGCGAGGATTGCGCGGTATGACGGCAGCGGATCAGCGATCACCGCCTGACTATATAGATCGGCCTTATACGCCGGCGACTTCGGCATTCGAACTCCCCACATGGCAGTTCCATACACTCGGTGACCACACAGTCATATACCGATCTGACTTATCCGGTTCGAGATCGCAAGTGCGCGAACGCACGATCCCACGAAACCCGATTATCTTGCACTGCCGAGGGGCGTGCCGGCAGTCGTCCTCGCCTCAAATGGTTGACGTCCGCCTTGAATAGTGACTACACGGTCACATTCGGTCGTTCTCCCGATCGGACGTTGCATCGCCGAACGGCCTCCACGACCACTTCGGCTCGGTGTACAAAAATGCGAGTGGTTGATGCCGGTTGTCCGAGTTTTCAGATGAGATCGCTGGATAGCCCCGCCGACGCAATGGCAGGAACGATCGACGGAGAGAGCCATCGAGAGTGTGTTCCGGTGATACCTTCGCGCGAAGCTTTGCAGCGTGCACGCGATAGCAAGGTTGCAGTACTTGTTGTCGGCTACGGACCTGTCGGTGCGACGGTCGCCAATCTGCTCGCGCAGCATGGCGTGCGAACGCTCGTCATTGATCGCTTCACGGATATCTTCGCTCAACCGCGTGCCATCGCGCTCGACAGCGATGCCCTCCGGATCCTCCAATATGCGGGGCTTTCCGAGGCGGACTTCGATAAGGTCGCGATCCCCTATGTGCGGCTGCGCTCGCCGCTCTGCGGGCTGTTCGGGCGGATGAATACATTGGGAGCGCTCGACGGCCATCCCAAGCTCGTGACGTTTTACCAGCCCGAGCTTGAGCGTGCATTGCGCGCGAAGCTTGCCCAAACGCCGCTGGTCACGATCGCTGGAGGCATCGAGCTCGTCGAGCTCGTGCAGGAAGCCGATGGTGTTTCCGCGCGATTACGGACGTCGGACGGCGACGAGTCGATCAGCGTGCGGTACGTCGTCGCGGCCGATGGTGCGAACTCGATCATCCGCAAATCGCTGGGCCTCGATTTCGTCGGACGCAGCTTTGCGCAGGACTGGCTGATCGTCGACGCTACCGGATCGGAAACGCCGATCGATCATATCGAATTCCTGTGCGATCCTGCGCGACCGACTCCCCATATGATCGCGCCGGGCGGACGGGAGCGCTGGGAGTTCATGCTTCATCCCGGCGAATCAGCGGCAGACGCGGTAAAGGAAGAGAATGTCGCGAAACTCCTTTCACGATGGTCCGCGCTTCGGAAACTGACGGTTGAGCGTACCGCCGTCTATCGGTTCGAGGCGAGGGCGGCCGCACGGTTCAGCAAGGGTCGGGTGTTCTTGGCGGGGGATGCGGCGCATATCACTCCGCCCTTCGCCGGGCAGGGGCTTGTCGCCGGACTGAGAGATGCCGCAAACCTAAGTTGGAAGCTCGCCTGGGTTCTCCAAGGTAAGGCTTCGCCATCAATCCTGACGAGCTACGACGAGGAAAGACGGCCCCACGCGAGGGCGATGATCGCTTTCGCCTTGTTCATGGGACGATTGGTGATGCCAACCAACCGGGCGGCTGCATTGTTTATCCACGGCACCATGCGCCTCGCCCGGCTTTTGCCGCCAGTGAGACGCTATCTCGAAGAGGCCGGCAACAAGCCGACCAATCGCTTCGCCAAGGGGCTCTTCGCTCACGACGATGTCGAGAAACGGAAGCTCCCGGGAGAAATGCTTGCTCAGACCTGGCTGCGCAGCATGGACGGCGATATGCGCCTAAGTGACGATGTCTTGGGGCCGACGATCAACCTTATCGGATTTGGTGTGGATCCGCAGCATGGTCTCGGTAGCGAAGCGGTTGCTGCGCTCGCTCGGATCGGCGGGGCAATTCTGCAAATCAGTCACCGTGGGCAACGTCTACATCTCGGACCGACTACGCCAGTCTGGGAAGATCTGACGGGTGGGCTATTGCCTGGTGCGGTTCCGTTCGGCTGGGTAGCCCTTGTCCGCCCCGATCGTACCATATTACAGGCTGGACCCGCTGCGGAAGCAAACCGCATCGTCTTCGCCGCTCTCGAACTCCTTGGTAATCCAACGCCAGAAAGCATCCAACGGCACGTTGCGAAAACCTTGAAACTAGGGGTTACAGAATGACTTTGACGTTGAGCACGCCTCAGCCGGCGCGCCACGCCTCACCGACGGTGAAGGCGACGGCACTAGCCTATCTTATGTTCGATCGCACCGACCTCGATCTTACTGAGAAGTTCCTGGTCGACTTCGGTCTTTACCCAGCCGACCGCACGGCGGACGCTCTCTTCATGCGCGGCTTCGGACCAGACCCCTTCTGTTATGTCGCATTGAAGGCGCCGCGATCGCGTTTTCGGGGCTTTGGTCTCAAGGTGGGATCGCGAGCCGACCTGGACGCGCTGAGCCGGATAGCAGGCGCGTCCCAAATCGAGGATGTGTCATGGCCTGGAGGTGGCAACGTCGTTCGGCTCGCCGATCCGTCCGGCTTCGAGGTTCATGCCACCTTCGGTGCCGAGGATGCCGCTGAGATCGCCCATCGCGCGCCTATGGTTCTGAACCTCGATGAAGATCGACCGCGCGTGGACAAGCCGCAACGAGTGGCCTCCGTGCCTCCAGAAGTGCTCCGTCTGGGGCATGTCGTGCTCGAACTCGCGGCCTTCCAGAAGACTGCCGGGTGGTACACCCGGCATTTCGGTTTCATACCGTCGGATATCCAGGTCCTGCCGGACGGGTCGCCCGGTGTTGCCTTCATGCGTCTTGATCTTGGCGATCGACCCGCCGACCATCACACTCTGGCCCTCGCGCAGGGCATTGCGCCCGCTTATAGCCATAGCGCTTACGAAGTGGTCGATGCCGATGCGATTGGAATGGGCCAGAGATTACTGCGGAAGGGCGGATGGCGGCACGCTTGGGGGATCGGTCGGCACGTCCTCGGGAGCCAGATCTTTGATTACTGGTACGATCCGTTCGGCGACAAGCACGAGCATTACACTGACGGCGATGTGTTCACGGCCGGCAAGCCCACCGGTGTTCATCCCCTATCGCGCGATGGGATGGCGCAATGGGGGGACGATATGCCTAGAAGCTTCGTTAATCCGCGCGTCTCCTTCTCGTTGCTGGCTTCTGCATGCAAGAGCCTTTTGACCAATAACGATGTCACGATTGCCAAACTTCGGCAACTTACCAGCGTGATGAGATAGCTGATACCAAGGCTCGGAGATTGTGAAGCTAGGGCTCGCCAACGGCGGTGGGCCCTGGCTCAGAATGGCAAACGGATTGGACTTTCCCATACCGAGATCGTCGACCGTCGCTGCGACGCCTGGAACAAGCTGGTCGAGCAGCCTTGGCGGATCATCTCGCTTGAACTCCGTGCGTGGACCCGCGGGGTCTGATCGCTGAGCACACTGATAAAACGAGCGGTCGGACGGAGGCGACACGTGAATCGCACTTAGATTCTGAGGTGGCCCCCAAAATGACCTGACAGGGTCTCGCTCTTAGATAAGAGTGAGGC
>CAZZZX010000034.1:0-12440 GCA_964658585.1 uncultured Novosphingobium sp. | reverse complement strand
CGGGGCCGGACGGTTTCAGCGCGACCAGATGAGCTTGTGCTCGCCGTCATCGCCCTGGCTGAGCGTGGCGTAGATCGGCGCCGGGAACGACGGATCGTCGAGCTTGAGGCTCAGATATTCCGCGCCGGTCTCGCGCGCCGCCTTGGTCCAGGCCGCCCCGAATTCGACACCCGATGCGCTGACCCGGTGGTCGGGCGCCTTCTCGTTGTCGCGTTCGCAGGGGCGGATACTCGCCTTGACGCGAAGCGTCAGGGTCCGGATTTCGCCGGTGTAGGCGCCGTTTTCGCCGCGGGTGAAGCTGCCAATCTGTGCCATGATAACCTCCTTCAAGTGATGCGATGCCGCCCGATGCGGCCTCGGCAGGCGGTCGATCAGGCGGGCGGAGGACGGTCCCGCACCCGCAGGGCCGCAGCACAGCGGAGGACGGCCAAAGCCGGGCTTCTTGCCTCGCGAGGAAGGCGAGGGAACCGAGCCGGGGAAGAAGGTCGGCGACGCCGTTGCGGGACCGGCGGACCCCGCCAGACCCGCCGAGAGAGAGGTCCGTTCAGGGCGGCAGTCGAAATGCAGGAGGTCTGGCACCGTGCGGATGACGCTCGACAATCGGCCCCGGGGCAACGCAGCAACAACAAGTTCCGTACGATCATGCGATTGGAACAAGTTTCGCGCCTGTGTGAGGTAGCCGTCGACTGTTCTCGGGGTGAGGCCGAGCGTTCGCGCGATCTCCTTGTTCGAATGACCCCGGCCAGCGAGAACCACGCAGTCGCGTGGCCGGGGATACAACCGAGGACGTCGCGCAGGGCTTCGTAGCCTCGGAGACTCCAGCAGCCGTTTGGCCGCCTGGAAAGCGAAGACGCCTACTAGTTGCGCCATTCCAACGTAGCGGCCGGCCCGGTCAGGCGACCGTGTACCAGCGAATGTGCAGGATCCCGTGGGCTGTCCCAGGACAACGTACGGCACCGTTATCCCTTCGTTGAGCCCCTCGCGCATTCCCATCTCCAAACTCTGGCGATCGTGCCGGTTGAGCTCAATAATCTCGGCAAGCTCGGACCAGAGGAATGCGTGCCCAGCAAAGACACAAGCGCGGATCACCGGATCACGTCGCCACGCTGCCCGTCCGATGATGCGGTCAATTGCTGCGGCGGGATAATCCTTCAAATCAACCCGGTCGTCCCGCCCGTGGCGTAAGTCATCATGATGGATCAGGGCATAGTGGCGGAAGCCAAACTCCCGACTGATCACTTCCATGAGCGTTGCAAGGTCACGGTTGTTACCAGCAGCGGCTAGCGACCGGAGAATTGCGTCGGTTGTTGACACGCTGCATCCGAGGTCCAACGGGAGCCCGCCGATGCACGTCGTCATAAGACCTCCTGCCGCGTCAACAGGTGGTCGGCGCGATTGATCTCATTTCTGAGCATCATATTTTACGGACGTCTGTTCGACGCTCTTGCTCGATCAGCGTCGAAACGAGTTGCACCAGCAGCGATCAAAGCGCCGCACGCAAGCAGGAAAGGTGCCGCCAGCGAGTTACCATTCACAAGCATGCCGATCGCCAACGGGGCGACAACAGTACCCAGCCTTCCCATACCTCCCGCCCAGCCTACGCCAGTGGCCCTCATTTTGGCAGGATATAGATCGGCCACGAGCGGAATTGACGCACTGAACGTGCCCTCAAGGAAGAAGGCGGCGATCACGGCACAGGCCATCAGGGGAAGGTACGCGGCCTGCAGGCCAAAGCCGATCAGGGAGATCGCACCACCAAGGCCGCAGGTCAGGATGATTGTCCTTTGCTCCAATCGCCCCGCGAGCAGCATCGTCACGATTCGCCCTGACATCCCAGCCATCGCCACGAGAAGCATGAAGCGGATGATGTCGGGTCGAGCCAGAGCGTGGACGTTAGACAGCAAGCCAGGGAGCCAGAGCACGAAACCATAATAGGCAAAGAAGCTGCCGAAATTGAGTGACCAAGCCATAATCGTGACTCTGCGCATGTCGGGATCGAAGAGTGCCGCCGCCCGAGCCTTCGGCTCGCCGAGATCCTTAACCAAACTGTCGGTCTCCTCGACGGGCTGAGGAGGCCGCATCGCGATCCACGCGAGCGCGTGCTCGGCGGCTGCAGGCTTTCCTGCCCCAGCGAGATAGGCTGGCGTTTCTGGGACCATCCGCCGTATGAACAGGACGAGGATAGCCGGGATGCCGCCTATAGCGAGGAGGCCACGCCAACCGAAACTTGTCGGGAGCAGGGCAACGCAGAGGGGCGCACAGAACGCTCCGAGTGGCAATGCCATCGCCCAGATTGCAATAATCCGGGTTCGCAATCGTGTCGGTGTGAACTCAGCCAGTACCGCGGTCTCTACGGGAATGGATCCGCCAATGCCGACTCCTGCACCGAACCTCGTCAGTACCAAAAGTCCGAACGTTGCCGCAGCAGCGGAAAGCGCCGTCAGCAGGGAAAATATGCCTACAGTCAGTTGGAAGGCCGGCCGCCTTCCGAAGCGGTCGGCGATGATACCGAACGTGTACGTTCCAACCAGCATACCGGCGATGGCCGCGGAAATCAGTACTCCGGTTAACGTCGGCGTGAGCGCCCATTCATGCGCGACCATCGGCGCCACGAATGACATGACTTGAAGGTTGAGCGCCTCGAAGAACAGCCCGGCCCCGCAAAGTGCGAAGACGAGATAGTGACGCCGATTGAGTTGCAGGGCGTCGATCTCTTCCGAGACGATCGCTCGCGATGTCATCGTTTGAACCGAAGCTCGACGCCGACGACCCGGCCCTTGTTGAGCGGTGCGATCGTCTCTCCAGGGGTGAAGGTAAGAGGGTTGTTGAGCCCAGTCGTGGCCTGGTTGGTCAGGTTTTTGCCATAGACGGATATCGACAAGCCGTTTCGCAGCTGGAGAAGGGCGCTCGCGTCAATCTGATTGACCGCCTTCAGGAAGCCGGTGTTCGCGTCGTTCGATGGTGTCCTGTCCCGATGATCGAAGTTGGCCTGCAGAGTGAGCTTGGTGGCACCAATCGGACGGGTGATGCTCGCGTTCACGCCGTACGACCACGGAGAGAGAAACGGCAGCTGCAGATCGTAGTCTGCCGGTATGACGGGGCCGGCGCCAAGCAGATTGAAGTAGATCCGACGCCAATGATTGTTCAGATAACCGAAATGCCCGCCAAGCGTTGCCCCTTCGATTGGGACGACCGTCATCTCGCCCTCAACGCCACGGATCCGGGTGTCCGCACTATTGACCGTGGTTTGCGAGATGCCGATCGTCGGACTTGCCTGGAAGATCGCGCGTTGAAGACCCTTATAGTCGTTCTGGAACGCGGCAAGGTTCACCCGCACCCGCCTGTCGAAGAAGGTCTGCTTGATGCCGACCTCGTAGGTGTTCTCAACCTCCTGATCATAGGGTCCCGGCGGGGCGGCCAGATTCGTTTGGCGCAGATTGTAGCCGCCACTTCGGAAACCCTTCGTCCAATAGCCGTACAGATTGGTGGCATCGGTTGGTGCCCACCGTAGTCCGATCTTCGGCGTGAAGGCGTTCCAACCGTGGCTATCGGCGAAGTTGAAGATCGAGCATGTTTGGGCCGCGAACGAGCAGCCGCTGATCGCGACCGGCTGAAGACCTCGAACCTCGACTTCTTTCTTCTCGTATGAGTAGCGCGTGCCCAGCGTCAGCACCACGTTCTTCAACAGAGCAATATCGAAGTTCGCGAACACCGCATAAGTCCGCGATTTTTGTATTCCGCCGCCGCTGATCTCGGACGTCGCAAGAATACGATCTTCGACATAGTTCAAACGATCGGTGTAATAATACAGTCCGATCGTCGGTGTCACGGGACCGAAGCGGCCGGAATAGCGCGCCTCATCGGAGAATTGGTGTTGCTGAACGCCGGTACCAAAATGAAAGAACGTTTGCGGCGTCGAATCCGCATCGAACAGGCCACTTTCTGTGACATTCCGATACCCGGCGATATTGACGAATTCACCGTTTCCCAAGGTGGTCGGCACGCGAGTATCTGCGATGATCTGGTCCCAGCGGTTGTGCCCATAACCTGGTTCGTTGATGCTGAACTCGAAACCGTCATCGCTGAAGACACCGTGGTTCTGCGATGCCGGGCCCTGGCTGTTGACCTCGCCATGCTCGTAGCGGAGGATTGTGCGCACCGGGCCATGGGGATCGATACCGATGGCGGCACGGACTATCGTGCTATGGGATTTACCGAACTGCTGCCCATCGTAATCGTTGCGGAAATAGCCTTCGTCGTCGTTGCGGTAAACGCCGATCTTCCCGGTGAGGAACCCGCTTTGTGTGAGTGGTCCCGACACGACGAGGGACTCCGTGAAGTCGGGGCCGCTTGATACACCGACACGCGCATTGACTGAGAGTTGGCTGGTCGGCGCGGTCGAATTGACGATCAGGGCACCGGCGGTGACGTTGCGTCCGAACAGCAGGCCTTGCGGTCCCCGCAGGACTTCGATGCTCTCATTGTCGAATGTGTTGAGTGCGGAGGCGGCGCTCGCTCCGATATAGATTCCGTCCTGGAAAATCCCCACTGTGGGGGTGTTGGATGGGATCGTGTCGTAGACCGCCATGCCGCGGATCGAGAAATTGTTGACGCCCTGCACCGTCTCGCTCGAATTCAGGAATACGTTGGGGATCGATACCGTGAGGTCGGAGAGCGAACTGACATGCGCATTCTCTAGTGAGGCCTGATTGAACGCTGTCACGGCGATCGGCGTCTTTTGAACAGTTGTCGCATTGATGCTTTTGGTCGCGGTCACGACGATGTCGGCCATGGCCGCGTCGGAGTTGGCCGCATTGTCAGGCACCGGCTGGCCACCATTCATCGGGGTTGGCGCGGTTTGCGCCAAGGCCGGTGAGACGCACGTAGCCAGCGAAAGCATGGCCAAACGGACCCTGTGTTTCATTTCCCCTCCTGTCGGGCCCTTGTGGACCACTATGTGTTCAACTCGCGCGGCCAGCGAGCATGGATCCCCGACCTCGGGCCACGGTCCTCGCTGCCAGATGCTCGCGTTGCGTTGCGTCGACCAAGGCGACACGGCCATGCTGCTCAGGCTAAGGTGACCGTCCCGCGATCCATCACTTTTCGCTCCGTTGCGCCTTGATCGACTGCTTCAGGCCATTCGGACGCCACCGCGACGAGCTTGTCGCGCGCCTCGCCGGGCCCGATGAGCGCGACCGCCGAATCCAGCACCCCGGGGTCACCGACAAGCGGTGGAGAATGAGATTCGAGGAGCACACACGGTCCGTCGCCCTGCACCCACGACCAATGTGTGGCATTCCGGGGTATGCGAAAAAGGTCGCCTTTGCGCGCTAGAAAACCATCGTCGTCGACAAAGACGTAGAGTTCGCCGCCGATCACGTAGTTGAGTTGCTCCGCGTCATGGGAATGGGGCCGAGAGTGATATCCCGGCTGGCGGGTTGCGATCATCATGCTCGAATCGAGGCCATAGGCGATGTTGGCACCGATCGAGCCGCCCGAAAGATATTTGGCTGGGACCAGCGCTGTTTCCGGGATGTCCTTCAACGATCGGTGTAGCGGTGATTGTACATCGCCCGGCATCTCTCTCTCCTTATCGTGCACGTGGCGGACGAGCTGTTTGCAATTCGACCGTACCCGCGGCTTTGTTCGTTGTCGGAGCTTTTGCGGCGATCAATTGACGATAGACAGAGTGCAATCGGTTCTAACTGTTATGACCGGTTGAGCCCTTATCTCCGCGTCCATCACCGACGATCATCACCCGGAACGAGCGCGCCAACAGAACGGTCGCGCCTTGTGAGAGAGGGTCGGGATGCTTCAGTCGAAGGACTTGGGAGGTGGCGTCGCCATCCACCAGATCGTTGAATTCAAGGGGCCGACCCATGACGCCCAATGGATGCTTCCAGGCGCCACTCCGGATATCCTAGCCCGCAACGCGGACTGGCTATCCGGGGAGTTCTGGTCTCCGCGAACCAATCGACTGGTCTTCAGCTACCAGCTTTGGGTCGTGACGATGCCCGATGCGATCGTAATGGTCGACACGGGTTGCGGAAACCATAAGAGCCGAGTCTCGCCATACCAGAACATGATAAACACGCCGGTGATCGACTGGCTACGCACGATCGGCGCAGAACCGGAAGCGGTGACGCATGTGCTGCACACCCATCTCCACTCCGACCATGTTGGCTGGAACACCCAACTTCTAGACGGCCGATGGGAGCCGACCTTTCCCAATGCCACATATTACATGCCCCAACTGGATTATGACCTCTTCACCGGCCACCTCGCGCAGCGCATGACGCCGGACATGTACGATCAGGTACTTGCGGACAGCGTCGTGCCAATCGTCGATCAAGGGCTCACCAAATTCATCTCGCCGGGCGACGAGGTCGCGGGGTTCGTGGCGCAGGCTGCGCCCGGCCATACGCCGGGCCAGCTAATCTACACGCTGAGGCATGGCGGCGAGGAGATCATCTTTTCGGGTGACGTCTTCCATTCGCCGATCCAGGTCGCGTTCCCCGACATCAACAGTCGGTGGTGTGAGGAGCAGGACGTTGCACGGGTGACAAGACGGGCCTTGCTGACGAGCGCGTCCCGATCGAACGCCCGCATTCTGCCGGCTCACATTCAGGGCACTGCGGGATGGCGCGTCGCCAAAAGAGGCGATGGCTATGCCGTCGGTTTCGACGAGCCCTTCGCGGCCTCCGCCATGTCCGCGGGTGAGAAAGGGTCGGCATCGTGATATTCGAAATGCGGACCTACCAGCTGAAAGTAGGCGTGCTTCACCAGTACATGGAGCAGTTCGGGCGCGTCGGCCTGCCGATCGTCCAGAAATACTGCACCTTGGTCGGCTATTGGTCGCTCGAGTCCGGTCTGCTCAATCGGGTCGTCCACATCTGGAGCTTCGAGAGCGTCGAGCAGCGCCGCGAGGCGCGCGAAAGGTGGTGGGCCGATCCCGAGTGGACCGAGCGCTACATCCCACTCGCGCTTCCCATGGTCCTGTCGCAGGAAAGCGTGATCATGTCGGCGGCCGATTTCTCACCGATCCGATAATCCGGGCAAAGCGCATGAGCAGACCCTTGGAAGTCCGATTGGATCGTCGGCGATGAGGGCGGCCACCTATGAACGGCTGGGTCCTGCGCGTGACGTCCTCCATCTCCGCCATGTCCCGCTGCCCGAACCAAGGCGTGGCGAAGTGCGCGTCCGTCTCGCAGCCTCGGGCGTCAACCCCTCGGATTGGAAGGCGCGCGCTGGCGGGCGAGGCCCATTGGCATTCGCGACTATCATCCCACATCATGATGGCGCGGGCGTGATCGACGCCATCGGACCCGGCGTGGACCGGCAGATTGGCGAGCGCGTCTGGACGTGGAACGGGCAGCATGAGCGCCCCTGCGGGACCGCAGCCGAGTATATCGTGCTCCCTGAGGTTCAAGCACCCCGTCTTCCTGATGGCACGAGCTTTTTGGAAGGCGCATGCCTCGGCATCCCCGCCTTCACCGCATGGCAGGCAGTGCAACTCGGCCAGATCACCGCGGGCACGACCGTGCTCGTGGCTGGCGGCGCGGGCGCGGTCGCCTGCTATGCCATCCAGTTGGCCAAGATGCGGGGAGCACGCGTGCTGGCATCGGTCAGTGGTCCCGAGAAGGGCCGGGGCGCGCTCGACGCGGGAGCGGATGCGATCGTCAACTACAGAACGGAATCTTTGTCCGAGGCGGTCCACGGCTTCACGGCCGGTCGCGGTGTCGAGATCGTCATTGAGGTGGATTTCTCAACGAATGCCCCGACCTATCCTCAGATCGTCGCTCCTCATGGCGTGATCGTCGTCTACGGCAGTTCGGGCAGCGAGAGCAGGGTACCGATACGTCAGCTCATGCGGGCTTCAATTCAAATCCGGCCATTCCTCATATACGAACTGACCGAGGTCGATCGCCTGGCAGGGATCGGCTGCATCAACGCTCTGCTGGAGAAAGGCCGGCTGCGCCATTCGATTGCCGCGACGCTTCCGATCGAGGACGTCGTTGCCGCCCATGAACTCGGAGAATCTGGAAGCGTTATTGGCAACATTGTACTTGAGCTAGGATAAGGGTCAGGCGTCGAGAGGGATCAATAACATGAGTAGCGATCGGGTCGGCGAGGCCATGCGTTGGGATGGGCCGCCGCGGCTTCCCGCCTCCGCTCTTGATCTGCGCCCGCTCTACTATTTCGCCTTTGTCGCCCATCATGGGAGCTTCTCGCACGCGTCGTCCGTCCTTTCGGTCAGCCAGCCCATATTGAGCCGAACCATCAAGGCTCTCGAGGCAGCGCTTGGTGTGCAGCTGCTCTACCGCAACGGCCGGGGCGTAGTCACGACCGACGCCGGTTCGATCTTGCTGGAACACTCGACGGACATTTTTCGGAAGCTCGCGCGAGCAGACGCCGAAGTCACTGCGCTGCGTGGTGTCGCGACCGGCGAGGTGGTTATGGCTCTTCCGCCGCTGCTCGGAGGCCTGCTTACCGTCGGTCTCGTGAGGCGTATGCAGGCCGAATATCCTGGCGTCCGCATCTCGTTGCGCGAAGGCTTTGCGGCGGAGAGCCTGGAGTGGTTGAGCGGCGGCGTGGTCGATCTCGCGATCATGTTCAATCCTCCGCACGTGACCACGCTTGTCACCGAGCATATCGTTGACGACTCCCTCCATCTCGTCGGAACATCGACAGGTATGGACGTCTTGCCAGGGACGCCGATCGAAATGAACGAACTGACGAGTTTGTCGCTCATCCTGCCGCCGAGGCCGCAGCGGCTCCGCAGCATAATCGAGTCAGGCGCCAGCGAGGCGCGCGTCGACTTGAATGTGGTCATTGAGGCAACGGGTACGCTGACTGTTCTCGAACTGGTCAGAAAGCGCGTCGGCTATACCATACTTCCCTCGCTTCTCGTCCGAGAGGAATGCACAGAAGGCAGGTTGGCAAGCTGGCCAATCGTCGTTCCGGTCGTGTCGACGCATCTTTTCGCTGTCACGTCGATGCAGCGCCCGCAAACGCTCGCGACGAAGGCCGTGCTTCGCGCCGCGAGGCAAACCTTCGCAGAAACCTTGACAGCGTAGGCCTGAGGCGGGCGGTTCAGGACCGCATTGACGTCTCGTCGATTAGGATAGCGCCGCCCGAAGACGGCCCATCAAAACCGTTTCCGCCGTTCGCCAGACCTTGCAGCGCGAGCTTGAGTTCGTCGCGAAACAGATCGCTGGCAGCACTGACGATCGGAGACTTCCGCAGGTCGGAATGAACCACCAGCCAGACCTCGCGTCGTACCTGCGCGATCCCCGGGGCCAGGACTAATTCTCTCGAGGCGGCGAGAAAATGGGGAAGCATGGCGACGCCGCCACCAGCCTCGGCCAGCGCGCGCTGACCCTCAAGAGTGCTGGACCGGATCGATAGCGCCCGGTGCCCCGCGAGCTTCAAAAGGGCGGCTTGCTGAGGCGCATCGTCCATCTCGTGATCATAGCCGATCAATGTCCAGTCGACCGGTGAAGTCTGGCTGATGTAGTCGGGGCGACCGTATAATCCGAACCCCACCTCACCGAGCTTCGAGATGATCAGGTCTCCGGCATCGGGGCGCCCTAGCCGTATGGCAATGTCAGCCTCGAGCCGATCGAGGGACGACACCCTCTTTTCTCCCAGGACAGTTACCTGGACGCCGGGGTGCCTCTTCCGGAAACGGACGATCGACGGTGGAAGAATGACGCTCGCGAGCGTCGGCGGAGCACTGATGGTCAGCTCGCCGGTCAAGGTCGCCCGCGCACCCGTGGCGGCGCGCGCGATGGCGAGAGCCGCCCCTTCGACGTTGAGCGCGAGCGCGGCGATCGCAGCGCCATCATCCGATAGCGACAGCCGGCGCCCGCGCCGATCGACCAGCTTCAAATCGAGCGCGCGTTCGAGCGACGCCACTCGCCGCGCAACGGTCGCGTGTTCTACCGCGAGTTTACGAGCCGCGCCCGACAGCGTTCCGGTGTCTGCGAGCGCCGCGAAATGCCGGAGGTCCTCCCAATCGAACATGGGCGTTTTTTCACATTACGAGTGAGTCTTTGACGAATTTACAACCAAGTGAACGAGGTTGACCAGTGCCTTTTCGATCTTCGGAGATGGCCATGAGCATTTGCGTACAAGCGACCAAGCCGGGTGATGGTTCGGTATTGGAAGTCGTCGAAATCGAGGCCGCCCGGCCAGGACCGAATGACGTGCTCCTTCGGCAGGAAGCGGTCGGGGTCAATTTCGTCGATATCTATCACCGCGCCGGGATCTATCCGCTTCCGACATGGCCAGCCACCTTGGGAGTCGAGGGCGCGGGCGTCGTCGAGGCCGTGGGAGACGATGTCGAAAACATCAGGATTGGAGATCGGATCGCGTATGCAGGAGCGCTCGGCGCCTACGCCGACACGCGTGTGATCCCCGCTTCGCGCGCCGTTCCTTTACCCACGTCGGTGAGCAGTCAGGCGGCAGCCGCTACGATGTTGCGGGCGATGACGGTGCACATGCTCACCTCGGTGGTACATGAGGTGAGAGCCGGTCAGACGATCCTCGTGCATGCAGCTGCTGGCGGTTTGGGCGGTCTTTTGGTGCGATGGATCAAGACGGTGGGTGCGACGGTGATCGGGACGGTCAGTTCGCCGGAGAAGGCTGAAGTCGCACGCGCACACGGTGTGGATCACGTGATCGTCGGGCGGGATGCGGATTTCGGAGCCGAGGTCGAGGCACTCACGATGGGAGCCTTCGTGGACTACGCAATCGACGGGATAGGTGGGTCAACCCTTGGCAAGACTCTCGGCTGCGTGAAGCCGTTCGGAGTGGTGGCCAGCATCGGCCAAGCCGCGGGGCCGATTCCGCCTATCCCCGTCTCGGAACTCGGACGGCGAAGCCTCTCTCTCGCGCGACCGAGCATAATGGGATATCTGGCGGTGGAGGGCGGGTACGCCGCGGCTGCGGACTCGGCGATCTCCATGATGGTGGCGGGCATCGTTGCCGACGTAAGCGCGACATTCCCGCTCGCGCAGGCCGCTCGTGCGCACGAGGCGCTGGAGCGAGGCGAGACGACCGGAAGCATTCTGCTTTTGCCTTGTAACTAGCGGCTCGGGGTACTTCGGACGCTGGCGATGGTCTATTATGATGATGGAGTTCGGGGGTGATCATTCAAGCCTGCCTGAACGGGGCACGCCCCCGAAACTACCATCCCCGTCTCCCGCTGACTTCAAGCGAAGTTGCACGGGAAGGAGCTGCCTGCATCAGGGCAGGTGCCAATGAGTTACATTTCCATCCGCGAGACGGAGACGGTCGCGAAAGCCTTTTTGCCGTCGACGATGCCGTTAGCGCCATGCGAGCAGCGTGTCCCGGCACGTTGATTGGCGTATCCACCGGGGCATGGATAGAAGGCAACGAAGCCCTAACTCGCGAGTGCATTGAGGGCTGGCAGGAACTGCCCGACTACGCATCCGTGAATTTATCTGAGCGCGACGCACCCGCCATCATTGAAACGCTTCATCGGATTGGCGTTGGCGTTGAGGCTGGCCTTGCGACTGTTGCAGACGCCGAGCGGTTTGTGTTGTTGCCCGATCCTCACCGCGTAGTTCGCATCTTGGTCGAAATAGAAGAGCAAAATCTGGCACTCGCCTTTGAATTAGCAGATGGAATAGCTGCTACCTTAGCGACGGCCGGATTGCGTAGCCCACTGTTGCTACATGGTTTCGACAATACTGTCTGGCCATTTGTCAGGCTCGCTCGTCAGCGTGGATGGAGCATACGCGTCGGCCTCGAGGACGGCAAACACCTCCCGAATGGCGAAGATGCAACAGATAACGCTGCCCTCGTCGCCGCAGCGGTAACGGTGTGAACCGACTGAGGCACACTACCGAGCTGTCCCGACTAGCTGCCGATGGCCCGTCGGATGTGACTGGCCGAGCTCGCGAGAAGCGCCCGACAGACTTCCATGCCGTGAGATCGAGAGGAAAGTGCGACAGAGCGTCCAGTCAAAATCAATTACGTTTATTTGGCGATACGCATTTCGTTTTTTGATCTCGGCTGGACGGCCGCGATCTTTGTCGACGGGCGGCGGTCAGACTTCGGATCCTACGCCGTGGTGCACCCGGAACATCCCGTCCGGATCGTAGCGCCGCTTCGCGGCAAGTAGGCGGGGGTAGTTCGAGCCCCAGAAAGCCTCCTGCCATCGGGGATGGAAGTAATCCGTCTCGGAAACATACGAGGCGGGTAGTCCGCTGATCATCTCCATGGGCGCGATTGCCGCCTTCATGGAGCTAGCATCCCGTCGCCCTCCGGCTATGTCGGGCTCGTGACCGGTCACGCCCGGATAAGCCGGCGCCTGTCCACCCGCGACGATCGCGAGAGCGAAGGCGTCGACCATGCGGGGATTCGTTGCCGTGTTTTTGCATTCGGCACTCGCCGTAGCGTCGCCGCCCGCC
>CAZZZX010000033.1:3601-12622 GCA_964658585.1 uncultured Novosphingobium sp. | reverse complement strand
CAGGCCGAGCATGTCGGCGCGCAGATGATGTGGGACACGATCGTCGAGGTCGATCTGACGCAGCGCCCGTTCCGGCTCGTCGGCGACGGCGGGCATGTCTATCTCGGCGATACGCTGGTGATCGCGACCGGCGCGCAGGCGCGCTGGCTCGGGCTCGACAGCGAGACCCGGCTGCGCGGCCAGGGGGTTTCGGCGTGTGCGACCTGCGACGGCTTCTTCTTTCGCGGCAAGAAGGTGGCGGTGATCGGCGGCGGCAACACCGCGGTCGAGGAGGCTCTGTATCTCACCAACCACAGCCACGACGTGACGCTGATCCATCGCCGCGATTCGCTGCGTGCCGAGAAGATCCTCCAGGAGCGGCTGTTCAAGCATCACGGCATCACCGTGCTGTGGAACCAGGAGGTCGCGGAGTTCATAGGCGGCGAGGGGAACCAGGGCCTCGTCGCGCTCGATCTGCGCGACACGAAGACCGGCGAGATCAGCCGGCTCGACGTCGATGGCGGCTTCGTCGCGATCGGCCACCATCCCGCGACCGAGCTGTTCGCGGACCATCTCGAGCTCGATCAGGATCATTATATCAAGGTGACGCCCGGCACGACGCACACCTCGGTGCCCGGCGTGTTCGCTTGCGGCGACGTGATGGACAAGCTCTATCGCCAGGCGATCACGGCTGCGGGTACCGGCTGCATGGCGGCGCTCGATGCCGAGCGCTTCCTCGCCGAGAGCGACTTCGAGGCCGAGGAAGAGGCGATCGCGGCCGAGTGACGGCAGCCTGATCCGTCCAGGGCCGGGGCGGATCAGCCCGAGAGACACCGCGCCAGCGCCGCGAAGGCGGCCGGCTCGGCGAAGCTGTGCGACGCGGTGGCGATGACGACGGTCTCGATCGCCGGCGCGTCGGCGAGCTGCCGCCACGCGCCCGCAAACGCCTGCGCGGTGCCGTCTCCCTGCGCGAGCACGATCGCGGTGTCCGCCGGAACGCCGCGCGCGAAGCGTGCGGCGAGCGCGGCATCGTCGCGCGTCGCGCCGCGCGCGACGCCGCGGACGAGTTTCGGGAGGCTCACGCCGCCGCGCAGCAGTTTCCACCAGGCGCGCGGATCGAGCAGCCGGCGCGCATAATAGCCGCGGATCGCGGCAGCGGGCGGCAGATCGTCGGTCGGCTCGACCACCCACGGATTGGCGACGACCAGCCGCGCGATCCCCGCTGCGCGGCCGCGCAGCGCGAGCGCGGTGGCACCGTCGCACAGACCGAAGCCGGCGAGCGTCTCGACCCGCGGAAAGGCGTCGCGCAACGCCCCGGCCGCCGCCGCGATTCCCGCGCCGCTGTCGAGATAGCCGGCATCGCCGCCCGGACTGTCGCCGACGCCGGGCCGGTCGAACCGGATCACCGCCGCGCCGCGCTCCGCGAGATGATGCGCCAGCCGCTCGTAGAGTCGATGCGGACCGACGCGGGTCTGGGTGCCGCCCGTGACGAACACCCAGCCGATGGCGGCCTCGGCAGGGCCGTCGAGCGTGGCCTGGAGCCAGTGATCGCCGGACGCGATGGCGACGATGCGTCTCAACGAGACGACCCCCGCTGCCGAGCGGATCGTTCGGGACGGAAACTCACGCCTCGCTCCACGCCGCGATATCCTCGACGAGCGCAGCCGCCAGATCGGGCGCGGCGAGCGGTTCCGGGCGGCGCCACACCATCGGGCCTTCCACCCTCAGGTCGCATGGCCGCTCGTCGCCGACGAGCCGTACCACGCGCGCGGCGCCGATCGGGTCGGCCGCCGAGAGCGGCGCCGACAGCGCCTCGCCCAGCGCATAGGCGCCGCTCGCCAGCAGCCCGGAGCGCCTGAGATCGGTGACGAGCGAGGCGCCGGCGACCGGGCTCAGCCGCCACCGGCGCGGCGATCCCGTATCGAGCAGCGCGCCGCCGCGGATCGCGACCGTGCCGAGCGCCGGCGATCCGGCGTCGCGCGCGATCAGCGCGAGCGCGTCGTCGACCGCGCCGGTCCACGCGCGCCAGCCGACCCCCTCCAGCGTCCGCTCGCTCTCGCCGCAACCGGGCAGATCGGGCAGCCAGCAGCCGATGCCGCGCGCCGCCACGCCCCGGCACAGCGCGGCGACCAGCGCCCGGCACCGGTTCATCTCCTCGAACAGCGGCTGCAGGACGAGCAGTTGCGGCCCCGCTGCCCCGCCATAATGCAGGATCGGCTCGCCGCCCGGCAGGCTCGACACCCGCGGCGGCGGCGCGGTCACTGCGGCTGTCGCCGGGTAAGCTTGGCGTGGACGAAGGTGGAGAGGCTGCCGAACGTCTCGAGCATCTCGCCGTCGACCTCGTCGTCCTCGATGAGCACGCCCATGCGATCCTCGATCTCGGTCAGCAGGCCGGCGACCGCCATCGAATCGAGTTCGGGCATCGCGCCGAACAGCGGCGTCGACGCGTCGAGCGCCGCGGCGCGCGGCGCGTCGATGCCGAGCGCGTCGCGCAGGATCACCCGCAGGCGGTCGTCGATCGAGGTCGCGGTGTCGGTCATTCCGGCGCGCCGCCTAATCGCTTGGCGTTCGTCGGGCAAGTCGCCGTGCGGCGTGACGCGCGATCGCGAGCGCACCCCGTATCGAGCCGGGACGGCACGCCTCGATCCGCCAGACCGGCGTGCGCGTGTCCATCCAGTCGGCCTTGTACGGTTCGTCGCCGAGCCCGAAGTCGATCGTGGCGACACGGTCGGTGTCGATGACATGCGCGAACAGCGCGGCGCTGAGCAGCGAGCCGGGCGAGCCGGCACGCGCATCCTCGCGATGCGCGAGCTTGTGGATCGTCGCGACGCCGTTCTCGACCAGCCAGAGCTGTGCGGCGACCGCGCGCCCGTCCGCATGCCGCGCGATGCCGAGGCGGAGCGTCCCCGCCGCGCCCTCACGCTCGGCGAGGTCGCGCAGGAAGGACAGGCTGCCCTCGGCGGGTTTCCAGCTCGCCGCATAGACCGCGGCGTAATCGTCCCAGGCGGCGGTGTCGAAGCGATCGTGGATCGTGATCGTCACCGGATGGCTGCGCGCGCGCCGCGCCACGGTCGAGCGCAGCGTGCCCGGCCGTGCGCGCCAATAGGCCGCGAAGTCGCGGCCGGCGACCTCGATCGACCAGTTCGCCGAGCCGCGCGAGACGAAGGTCATCCAGCCCGCCGCACGCAACGCCCTGCCGAGCGCGGCGCGGTCCTCGTCGCGTACGGGGTACAGGAGAAGCCTGCCGTATCGCCGCGCGGCGGCGCGGAGCAGCGGGACGAGCAGGGCCGGATCGGTCGCGATCGGTCGCCAGGCGAGCGTGTACCAGCTCGCCAGCGGGGCGGCGCCGTCGAGAAACAGCCAGGCGCGCTCGCGGCCCTCGGCGACGCGCAGGACCAGGGGCACGGCGGCGAGGCCGTGGCGGGCGGTCATCCGGAACCAGTCGAGCCGATCATAGAGCCGCGGCTGGGCCACGCGTGCCAGCAGGCGCGCGTCGTCGTCGAGCGCGTCGAGACCCAGCCATTCCGTTCGGATCGTCATCGCGCTAATCCCCGGCGCATGGGCTTGGCGCACGCACCGTTCGATTGGCAAGGGCTCGACCCGGTGCCGCGTCCGCTCGACCATCTCTCGCGGCGCGGCGCGGCGCACGACCTCGCCTACGAGGATCGCGCCGGCACGCTCGACTATGCGGCGCTGGATCGCGCGGTGGGCACGCTCGCCGCGGCGCTGCGCGCGCGCGCTGCGCCGGGCGATCGCATCGCGAGCTGGCTCCCCAAGACGCGCACTGCCTGCCTGATGGCGCTCGGCTGCGCGCGGGCGGGGCTGGTGCATGTGCCGGTGAACCCGCTGCTCAAGCGTGCGCAGGTCGCGCACATCCTCGCCGACAGCGGCGCGGCGCTGCTGGTCACGCAACCGTCGCGCGCCGCGCTGCTGACGAGCGACGAAGTGCCCGATGGCTGTGCGGTCGTGATGGAGGGGGCGCTCGGCGACGCCGAACCGCTGTCGCTCTCGACGCACGATCCGCAGGCGCTGGCGGCGCTGCTCTATACCTCGGGATCGACCGGACGGCCCAAGGGGGTGATGCTCAGCCACGCCAATCTCTGGCTCGGCGCGGTCGCGGTCGCGCATTATCTGGGCCTGGCGACGGCGGATCGCACGCTCGCGGTGCTGCCGCTCAGCTTCGATGCGGGGCTGAGCCAGCTGCTGTCGAGCTGGGCGGCGGGCGCGTGCGCGGTGCCGCTCGACTATCTGGTCGCGCGCGACGTGGTGCGCGCGGTCGAGCGGTTCCGGATCACCACGCTGGCCGGCGTGCCGCCCCTGTGGATCCAGCTCGCCGAGGCCGACTGGCCCGCCGAGACCGCGGCGCGGCTGCGCACGCTGTCGGCGACGGGCGGGCGGATGCCGGGGCCGCTGGTGCGGCGGCTGCGCACATTGTTCCCGCAGGCGCGGCTGCACCTGATGTACGGGCTGACCGAGGCGTTCCGCTCGACCTCGCTCGATCCCGCATTGGTCGATGCGCATCCGCAGGCGGTCGGCACCGCGATCCCGTTCGCCGAGATCCTCGTCGCACGCGCCGACGGCAGCCTCGCCGACGACGGCGAGCCGGGCGAGCTCGTCCATGCCGGGCCGCTGGTCGCGCACGGTTACTGGCGCGACCCTGCGCGGACCGCGCAGCGCTTCCGTCCCGCACCGCCCGGCGCGCACCATGGCGGGATCGCGGCCTGGTCGGGCGACACGGTGACGCGCGGCGCCGACGGGCTGATCCGCTTCGTCGCGCGCGCGGACGAGATGATAAAGGTCTCGGGCAACCGCGTCAGCCCGACCGAGATCGAGGAAGCGGCGATCGCCAGCGGCGCGGTGGTGGAGGCGGTCGCGCTGGGCGTCGCCGATCCGCGGCTGGGTCAGGCGATCCGGCTGGTCGTGCGCGGGACCGGCGACGAGGCGGCGTTGCGCACGCATCTCGCCGCCGAACTGCCCAATTTCCAGCAGCCGCGCGACGTGGTGTGGCGCGATTCGCTGCCGCGCAATCCCAATGGCAAGCTCGACCGCGCCGCGATCCGGCAGGAGCATGGCGGATGAAGCCGCTCGGCGCGATCCCCCCGGGCTATGCCGCGGGGCCCGAGGGCCGGCTGAAGATCGCCGGCCACGATGTCGAGGCGCTGGTCGCGCACGCGGGCGACACGCCGCTGTTCGTCTACGATCTCGATGCCGTCGCGGGGCGCGTCGCCCGCCTCCGCGCGGCGATGCCGGCGGGGCTGGCGCTGCACTATGCGGTCAAGGCCAATCCGTTCGCGCCGCTGGTCGCGACGATGAGCACGCTGCTCGACGGCTGCGACATCGCATCGGGCGGTGAACTCGCGCTGGTCCTGGACGCCGGGATCGCGGCGGACCGCATCAGCTTCGCCGGCCCCGGCAAACGCCCGCGCGACATCGCCGCGGCGGTGCGCGCGGGCGTGACGCTCAATCTCGAATCGGAGGCGGAGGCGGAGCGCGCGCTCGCCGCGGGCGACGCGCTCGGCATCCGGCCGCGGCTCGCGGTCAGGATCAATCCCGAGTTCGAGATGCGCGGATCCGGGATGCGGATGGGCGGCGGCGCCAAGCCGTTCGGCGTCGACCAGGCACGCGTCCCCGCGCTGGTCCGCCGCATCGTCGAGCGGCAGGCCGACTATCGCGGGCTGCACGTCTATGCCGGCAGCCAGGCGCTCGATCCGCTCGCCATCGCCGAGACCCAGCGCCAGGCGGTCGCGCTCGCCCGCGCGATCGACGAGGAGACCGGCACGCCGGCGCCGCTGGTCAATCTCGGCGGCGGCTTCGGCGTGCCCTATTTCGCGGGCGATGCGGCGCTCGACGTCGAGGCGGTCGGTGCCGCGCTGGCGCAGGAGATCGCCGGCGAGGCAGGCCGCTACGCGATCGAGCTCGGCCGCTGGCTGGTCGCCGAAGCCGGCGTCTATCTGACCCGCATCGTCGATCGCAAGCAGAGCATGGGCAAGACCTTCCTGGTCACCGACGGCGGGTTGCATCACCAGCTCGCCGCCTCGGGCAATTTCGGCACCGTGGTCCGGCGCAACTATCCGGTCGCGATCGCCAGCCGCTTCGCCGCCGCGCCGGACGAGGAGGCGAGCATCGTCGGCTGCCTCTGCACCCCGCTCGACCGGCTTGCCGACGATGCGCTGCTGCCCCGCGCCGAGCCCGGCGATCTGGTCGCGGTGTTTCTCGCGGGCGCATATGGCGCGACCGCCAGCCCCGCCGGATTTCTGGGGCATGGCGCAGCGCGCGAGATCGCGGTTCGCGCCGCGGACGAGATAGCCTAACCTAATATTCACCTGTATCGCGCTAGTTCCTCTCCGGAAGGGGACCGGCGTCCGTCGCTTGCCAGAGCGTACGCGTCATCCGGTGTCCACGAAGGGGTCGATCCATGCGTTTCACAGCCGCCCGTTCCATGCTCGTCCTCGCGCTGACGGGCACCACGCTCGCCGGCTGTGCGAGCGATGCGAGCGGGCCGCCGCTGCCGCCGGCCGCCTTCGTCTCGACCCAGGAGACGCCGAGCGAGCAGTACGTCATCGGCCCGCTCGACCAGCTCACCATCTTCGTGTGGCGCAATCCCGAACTCGGCGGCAAGGTCCAGGTCCGGCCCGACGGCCGCATCACCACGCCGCTGATCCAGGATCTGCCCGCGGTCGGCAAGACGCCGAGCCAGCTCGCCGACGACATCAAGGGCCGGCTGACCAAGTACGTCGCCGATCCGCTGGTCTCGGTGATCGTCGACTCGTCCGCAGGCACCTATTCGCAGCAGGTCCGCGTCGTCGGCGCGACCGAAAAGCCCGCGAGCCTGCCCTATCGCGCCAACATGACGCTGCTCGACGCGATGATCGCGGTCGGCGGCCTGTCCCAATATGCGGCAGGCGACCGCGCCAAGCTGGTGCGGTTCGACAAGGCGACGGGTAAGCAGGTGGAGTACCCGCTCCAGATCTCCAAGCTCCTGAAGCGGGGCGACGTGACAGCGAACGTCAAGCTTGAGCCCGGGGACGTCATCATCATCCCCGAGAGCGCATTTTGAGCCTGGCCGGAGCGAACGGAAGCGCATGAACGCCATCCTCCTCGAAGCACGGATCGCGATCCACCTCGTCTGGCGCCGGCGCTGGCTGGCGCTGGGCGTCGCGTGGGGCGTCGCGCTGGCGGGCTGGCTGGTGATCTCGCTGATTCCCAACGCCTATGCCTCGTCGGCCAAGATCTATGTCGAGCCGCAGTCGATCCTGCCCCAGGCGGTCGGCATCTCGGGTGCGGACCAGCAGAACGGCATCGACACGGTGCGCCAGACGCTGCTCGCCGGCGACAATCTCGCGCAGGTCATCCGCCAGACCGATCTCGCCAGGCAGGCCGCCAATCCGCGCGACCTCAATGCGATGGTCCAGCGCCTCCAGTCCGCGATCGACATCAAGAGCACGCAGGACAATCTCTACGCGATCACGACGACGCTGTCGGGCGGCGGCTATTCGGACGCGCAGAACGCGCATCTCGCCCAGGCGGTGACCGAGCAGCTCGTCGACCGTTTCGTCTCGGGCAATTCGACCAGCGACGCCGCCGAGGCGCAGCGCTCGCTCAAGTTCCTCGACCAGCAGCTCGCCGCGCGCGGTGCGCAGCTGCAGGAGGCCGACAGCAAGCGCGCCGCCTTCGAGCAGCAATATTTCGGTTCGCTGCCGGGCTCGGGCTCGATCGAGGACCGCATGGGCGCGGCGCGCTCGCAGCTCGCCGACATCGATTCGCAGCTCTCCGCGGCGCAGGCGTCCGCCGCCGCGATCGGCGGTCAGCTCGCCTCGACCGCGCCGACCGTGCCGGGCTTTTCGACCGGCGGCGGCAACGCGCAGGGCCCGCGCGAACGCGTCGCCGGGCTCCAGGCGCAGCTCGCCGCCGACCAGGCGCAGGGCTGGACCGATCAGCACCCCGACGTCGTCGCGCTCCGCAACCAGATCGCCCGGCTGCAGGGTGCGGCGAACGCCGAGCCGGTCGCGCCCGGCGCGGGCAGCCAGCCCAATCCCGCCTATCAGTCGCTTCGCGCGATGCAGGCCGAGAAGCAGGCGACCGCCGCCGCGCTCGCATCGCGCAAGGCGCAGATCCAGAGCGATCTCGCCGCGATCTCGGCGGTGCAGGCGAGCCAGCCCCAGGTCGCCTCGCAACAGGCCGAACTCAGCCGCAACTACGACGTGCTCAAGGGTGCCTACGACAAGCTGCTGACCGACCGCGAGGGCGTCAAGCTGCGCGCCGACGCACAGGCGACCGCAGGCACCGTGCAGGTCCGCGTGATCGAGGCGCCCGGCCTGCCGCGCGTCCCCGCCAAGCCCAAGCGCCCGCTGCTGCTCACCGGCGTGCTGTTCGCCGCGCTCGCCGCGGGTGCGGGCGCGGCCTTCCTGCGCGGCAAGCTGACGAGCAGCTATTCGACGCCCGCCGCGCTCGCCGCCGCCAGCGGGCTGCCGGTGATCGGCGCGGTCAGCTTCGTGCGCGGCGACAGGCAGAAGGCGGCCAATGTCCGTCAGCTCAAATGGTTCGCCGGGACGGGGGGCGCGCTGGTCGGCGCATGGTTGCTGCTGCTGGTGGTCGAATTCGTCCAGCGCGGCCTGATCGCGTGAGGAACGGCGCATGAGCAAGCACAGCCAGATCGCCGCCGGTCCCGAGGACCGCGAACCGCGCCGCACGCGGATGCCCTCGCTGGTCGAGCGCGCCGCGGCGTCGTTCGATCTCGGCGCGCACATCCGTGCGCCCAGGACCGACGGCACCGTGCCTCCGCCGCTCGCCGCCGCACCGCTGCCGCCGCTCGTGTTCGCGCCGTCCGCCGGTGTCGCCGGTGTCGCCGCGCCGCTCGCCGTGCCGCGCGGCCGGATCGGCAACGTCTCGCTCGACAATCTCGCCGAGGGCGGCTTCATCGTCCCCGGCACCGCGCCGACCGGGCTCGCCGAGGAGATGCGCATCGTCAAGCGCCAGCTCCTCGCCGGCGTCGCCGAGGTCGAGCATGGCCGCAGCGTGCTGGTCTGTTCGGCGCGGCCCGAC
>CAZZZX010000033.1:0-3591 GCA_964658585.1 uncultured Novosphingobium sp. | reverse complement strand
TCCCAATGAGGGCAAGACCTATTGCGCGATCAACCTCGCGCTCAGCCTCGCCGCCGAGAAGGATCTCGAGGTGGTGCTGATCGACGCCGACGTCGCCAAGCCCGAGATCCTCTCGACGCTCGGGCTGGAGAGCGGCCCCGGTCTGCTCGATGCGATCGCCGATCCCGCGATCGACGTCGAGTCGTGCCTGATCCACACCGATGTCGCGCATCTCGCGGTGCTGCCCGCGGGCGGGCCGACCAACGATGCGACCGAGCTGCTCGCCTCGGCGCGCATCCGCACGGTGCTCGACCGGCTGCGCGCCAACGATCCGCGCCGCATCCTGATCTTCGATTCGCCCCCCGCGCTCGCCGCCTCGCCCGCCGCGGTGCTGGCGATGCAGTGCGGCCAGGCGGTGTTCGTGGTCCGTGCCGAGCGCACCGGCGAGGCCGATCTGCGCGAGGCGCTGGCGCTGCTCTCCGCCTGCCCGCGACCGCAGCTGCTGCTCAACGGGGTCGAATATGGCAGCGGCAGCCGCCGCTTCGGCAGCTATTACGGGATCGAAGGATGACGACGCGTCTTCCCCTGCTGGCGCTGACCGCGGTGCTGGCGCTCGCCGGCGCGCCGGCCGCAGCCCAGATGTCCGGACAGATGGCCGCCCCGTCGCAGCCGCAGGACGCGGCGCCGGGCGCGGGGCAGGGCCACCTGCAGATCCATCCCTATCTCGAGGTCCAGCAGGTCTTCGACGCGGATCTCTCGGGCGGCGATCACAGCACCGCCGCCTATACCGGGCTCGGCGCGGGCGTCGACATCTCGATCAACGATCGCAACCTGCAGGGCCAGGTCGATTATCGCTACGATCATTTCTTCTCGGAGAACCGCCGCTATCGCGACGGCGACACGCAGAACGGCCTGGCGAGCGCACTCTACACGATCGCGCCCGGCGTGACGCTGCAGGGCTCGGCGATCGCGGCACGCACCCGGGGCTCGCTCGCCGCATCCAGCCCGGGCTTCTTCGCGGGCGATTTCAACAACACGCAGCAGGTCTACGGCGTCGAGGCGGGGCCGAGCGTGGCGCGTCGGGTCGGCCCGTTCGCGGTCACCGCGGACTATCGCTTCGGGTTCAGCAAGGCGGACAACGGCTTCAACTCGATCGATCTCGGTCCCGGCCAGCCGCGGCTCGACAACAACTTCACCTCGACCAGCCACGATGTCGACGCGACGATCGGGATGCCCACCGGCTCGGGCGTGCTGCCGTTCGGCTGGACCGCGTCCGGCGGCTATGTCCGCGACAACATCAATTTCCTCGACGCGCATTACGACGGCTATTTCGGCCGGCTCGACGTCGTCGTCCCGCTCCGCCCCACGGTCGCGCTGGTCGGCGGCGCGGGCTACGAGAAGAACAAGACCAGCCAGGCGCAGATCCTCACCGACGCATCGGGCACCGCGGTGCTGACCGACAAGCGCGCGCTGCAGGCCGACCATAGCAAGCCGCGCCTGCTGATCTACGACGAGGACGGGCTGATCTGGGACGTCGGCGTGCTGTGGCGGCCGAGCCAGCGCCTCAAGCTCGAGGTCCGCGGCGGCCGCCGCTACGGCCAGACCGCGGTGACCGGCAATCTCGACTGGCAGGTCGGCCGCACCGAGACGGTGCAGGTCGTCGCGTACAACGACATCACAAGCTTCGGTCGCCAGCTCACCGGCGGGATCGATTCACTGCCGACCAGCTTCTCCTCGCCCAACGCGCTGATCCCGATCGGCGCAGGCGGATGCGTGTTCGGCGCGGGCGGCGGATCGGGGACGTGCCTGCCCGCTCTGTCTTCGGTCAATTCCAACTTCTACCGGTCGCGCGGCGTCTATGCGCTGGTCTCGGCGGTGCGCGGCCGGACGACCTACGGGCTCGGCGTCAACTACGATCACCGCCGCTATCTCGCCGCCGATTTCGGCGTCGCGACCGACGGGGTCGACTATGCCGGCGTCCATGACGATGTCGTCACGGTCAACGGCATCGTCACGCGCCGCCTGACCGAGCGTTCGACCGTCACCGGCAGCGCCTATGTCGCCTGGTACAAGACCAGCCTGCTCAACAGCGGCTCGTACACCACCTATGGCGCGACCGGGGCCTATACGCACCTGTTCACGCCGCGACTGACCGGCGAGGCCGCGATCAGCGTCTATTCGGGCGCGGGCAACACCTTCGACCAGGATACGATCGGCACCGCGCTGCTGGCGGTCCGTTACCAGCTCTGAGACAAGAGGGGGGCGGCGTTCGGCCCCCGTGGAGACCGCGATGTACGACGAGCATTACGGGTTCAGCGATCGGCCGTTCCAGCTGACGCCCGATCCGCGCTTCTGGTTCGAGAGCCGCACCCACCGCACCGCGATGGCCTATCTCGGCTATGGCCTGGCGCAGGGCGAGGGCTTCATCGTCATCACCGGCGAGGTCGGCGCGGGCAAGACCACGCTGGTCGGCCATCTGATGGCGTCGATCGACCGCCAGCGGCTGCAGGCGATCCAGCTCGTCTCGACCCAGGTCGAGGGCGAGGACATGCTGCGGCTGGCCGCGCAGGCGCTCGGGCTCGGCACCGACGGGCTGGAGAAGGCGCAGCTGCTCGATCGTATCGAGCGCACGCTGCGGCTCCACGCCAATGAGGGGCGGCGCACGCTGCTGATCGTCGACGAGGCGCAGAACCTGTCCTTCTCGGCGCTGGAGGAGCTGCGGATGCTCTCCAACTTCCAGGCCGGCGGCCAGGCGCTGATCCAGATCTTCCTGCTCGGCCAGCCCGAGTTCCGCACCCGTTTCCAGCGCTCGGACAAGCTCGAGCAGCTCCGCCAGCGCGTCATCGCGACGCATCATCTCGACGCGATGGAGGAGGAGGAGGTCAAGCCCTACATCCTCCACCGGCTCGATCTGGTCGGCTGGCAGGGGCGCCCGGCCTTTGCCGAGGATTGCTGGCCCGCGCTCTATCGTCATTCGGGCGGGCTGCCGCGGCGGCTCAACACGCTCGCCGGGCGCGTGCTGCTCCACGGCGCCATCGAAGGGCTCGAGCGGATCGACGGCGCCACCGTCGACATGGTCGCCGCCGACATGAGCGAGGAACGCGCGATTCCCGAGACGCCCGTGGTCGCCGAGGATCCACGCCGCCGCGCCGCGGACGCCGCACCGCCCGCCGAACCCGCGGTCCGCATCATCCGCGAGGCCGATCCCGAGATCGCCGAGCGGCTGTCGGTCCTCGAAGAGCGGCTCGACGAGCAGGAGGCCGCGATCCGTCGCGTGCTGACGCTGCTGATCGATTGGGTCGAGGACGACCAGATCGTATCCGGCCGCCATTCGTCCAGCTACTGACGCGTCATGCCGGTGCGCAACGCCCTCTCGGTCGATGTCGAGGACTGGTTCCAGGTCGGCGCGTTCGAGCGCGTGATCGACAAGGCCGACTGGAGCCATCTCCAGTCGCGCGTCGCCGCCAATACCGACGCGGTGCTCGATCTGTTCGCGCGTACGCACGTCAAGGCGACCTTCTTCACGCTCGGCTGGGTGGCGGAGCGCTGCCCGAAGCAGATGCGCCGCATCGTCGCCGAGCAGTTGCTGCTGGCGTCGGTCACGTCCGAGGT
>CAZZZX010000032.1:5482-12910 GCA_964658585.1 uncultured Novosphingobium sp. | reverse complement strand
GGCGCTGCGCGGCGTGCATCGGCGTGCGTGGCGTGCGCTCGGCCTCGTCGCGCGCATCGGGCGGCGGCAGTTGCGCAAGCGCCCAGACCGAGAGGAGCAGCAGCGGCGCGAACAGCAGACCGGTTACGGCCGGCATCCAGCGCTCGTCCGCCCAGCCTGTGTCGAGCACCGCCTCGCCCGCCGATTTGACGATACCGGAAGACAGGATGAAGCTCGCACAGAGGATCGCACCGAGCACCTCGGTCGTCCGCCGGCCTTCGAGGAAGCCGAACACCAGTCCCCAGATCATGCCGAGCATCAGCCCGTTGACGAACAACGCCAGCACGCCGAGCATCGGCGGCGCGATCGCGAAGCAGGCAAGCGCGACCTCGGCCAGCCCGATCAACAGGAGGATCGCGGCGGCGCGACGCGAGGGCGGCATCTCGGAGACGACCTTGACGCCGATGATCTTGGAGACCGCGTAACCGGCGACCTGCGCGATCACGAGGACGATCTTGAAGTCGATTGCGAAGGGCCAGCCGGCGACATGCACGTAATGCGCGGCGCTGAACGGCTTGCGATAGGCGTACATCGCGAAATAGGCGCTGAACGCGGCCAGACCGCCATAGAGCGCGAACAGCGCAGGGGGCGCGGTGCGCAGCCAGCGCGTGACCGCGCCATCCGGGCGGTGCGCGGGCATGGTCATCGCGGCGGCGTCTCGCCTGCTTCGATCCGGCCGGCGATCCGTTCCAGCACCGGCCAGAGGTCGGCGACGCTGTCGATCACGTAATCCGCGCCCGCATCGCGCAGCGCGTCGGCCGACGCGTCGATCCGCTGCCGCCGCTCCTCGGCGGGAAGCGCCAGCAAGGCATCGGACCCGAGCCCGACGCCGTTCCCCGACGCGGCGAGCCCGACCGTCCAGGCTCCGCCGGCACGGCCTTCGCCGATGCCGACGGTCGCGTCGTCGACCTTGACGCAGGCGGACGCCGGCCAGACGCCGAGCTCGACCAGCGCCTTCCAGAGCATCAGCGGGGACGGGCGCCCCTCGATCGTCTCGCCCGAGCAGATCACCACTTCGGGAGCATAGCCCTGCGCGGCGGCGAGCGGCAGGATGTCCGCCATCATCGGCCGGGTGTACCCGGTGCAGGACGCGATCCGGATGCCGGCCCCGGTCAGTCGCGCAGCGAGATCGGCGGCGCCGGGGATCAGCGTCGCGCAGTCTTTTGCCGCGGCGCGCATCATCGGCTCGACCGCGTCGTGAAGCGCGGCGACGTCGTCTTCGTTCGGATCCACCCCCAGCCGTGCGCGCCACGCCTCGACCACGCGCGGCGCGGCTAGGATCGCGCGGATATGATCGCGCTTGGCGCGGCCCATGTCGGCGCGCGCCTCCTCTTCCGAGATTGCGACGCCTGCGTCCGCGAAGACGCGCTGGAGCGCGACCACCGGTGCGCGGCAGCCATGGTCGATCATCGTGCCTGCCCAATCCAGCACCACGGCCTTGATCGCGAAGCTCATCCTAGGGTTGCTCCCAACGGGGTGGAGAAGAGTTCCCCGATCACCTCCTCGGCGAGCGCGAAGGCGGTCGAGGCGCCGGTGCCGCTGGTCACGGTGACGAGGCGGACGCCGTCCATCACCGTCTCGACGAGGCTGTGCCGATCGGCCGACGCATAGGTGCCGGTCCAGCGCTCGAGCACCGGAGGGCAGCCGCCGAGCACCGCGGCAAGCTCCGCCAGGATCAGCGCCTCGATCTCATCCGAGGCGAACGGATCGGGGGTCGTGGCGTAATGATGGCTGTCGCCGACGATCAGGCTGCCGTCGCCGCCTTGCGCAACGATCAGGTGGATTCCGTGTGCGAGATGATCCGCCTGCTCGCGCACGAGCCGCGCCTTGAGCGCATCCGCTTCAGGAAGGGCGGCATAGCCGAGATAGCGCACCAGGCTGAGATCGGACATGATCGTCGCGGGCAGCGTGAAGCCCGGCGAGGCGAGCCGCATCATCTGGAGCTTGCAGCGCGTGACACGAGCGGCGGCGAACGCGTCCGGAAACAACGTCACGAGATCGTCACCGGGACAGACGATGATCGTCTCGGCGCACACGGTTCCGGTCGTGGTGACGACCCTGCCGGGCTCGATCGCCCGGACGGCCACGCCGCGGCGGAAGGCGACTCCGCGTTCCGTCTCCAGCCAGCGCGCGAGAGCAGGGATCGCAGACCGCGATTCCACACGCAGATCGATCTCGCTAAAGAGCGCGCCGCAGGAGACGCGCGGCCGCAATCCGCTCGATCGCACCCACGCGGCGTCGCGCCAGGAACAGCCCTCGGCCATGTCGGTCCGCAGAAACGCCTCGATCACCGCCTCCGCCTCGGGGCGCTGCGCGACCAGTGCGAGGCCGTGCCGCTCGATCGCGATCCCGGCCGGTCCGGCGATCTCGACCCAGACGTCTCGCGATCGCCGCGCGCGGCGCCACACCGCCCCCTGCTCCTGCCCCGTCACCGTCACGAAACCGAAATTCCGGATCGAGGCGCCGTTGGCCTGCGCATCGCGGTCGATCAAGATCGTGCTCAGCCCCAGGCGAGACGCCGCCAGCGCATGCGCCAGCCCGACGATGCCCGCGCCGACGATCGCAATATCGTATCCCGTGTCGGACACCGCTTCCCCCAGACACGCATGACAGGCCGGACGGCTGCCGCGAGCGGTATCTTGTGATCGCGAAGGTGTCGGCGGCGCCAAGGCTTTGCGCATATGCGGCATATAGGTGCGCTCTATGGCGCGATCGTCACGCGGACGTCACGACGCCGGGTTAGGCGTCGACGGTTATGGCGGCGAACTACCAGCACCTGCGCGCCTTCCACGCCATCGCGCTCGAAGGCGGTGTGACCCGTGCGGCGCGGCGTCTTAATGTGTCGCAGCCGACGCTGTCGCAGCAGCTGAAGGCGCTCGAGACGCGGCACGGCGTCTCTCTGTTCGAGGGCCGCACCGCGCCGCTGACGCTGACCGCCGCCGGGCGTGACCTGTTGGCGCTGACCCAGCGCCTGTTCGCCGCGGCGAGCGATATCGACGAGATGCTCGGCGAGTCCGCGGGAATGACGGGCGGGGTGCTTCGGCTCGGGTCGGATTCGCCGCACTATGCGGCGCGGATGGTCGACCTGTTCCGCAAGAACCATCCGTCGACCGACGTCCAGGTACGCATGGGCAATGCGCGGGAGGTGATGCGCTGGTTGAGCGAGGCCCAGATCGATGCGGCGCTCGCGAGCGATCCGCCGGGGGACGCCAGCCTGAGCTATGATCCGGTCTATACCGATGGCCTCACCTGTGCGGTGCCGACCGGATATCCGCTCGCGGCGTATGCCGCCATCCCGATCCGGGTACTCGCCGGCGAGGTGCTGCTGATCCGCGAGCAGAGTTCCAAGACCCGCGCCTTCATCGAGCGCGCTCTGCGCGACGCTTCGGTCGAGCCCGCGGCCAGGCTCGAGATGCAAGGCCGCGAGACGATCCGCGAAGCGATCGCGCTCGGCGTCGGGATCAGCATCTTCTTCGCGTCCGAATGTCCGCCCGATCCGCGGATCGATTATCGGCCACTCGATACCGGTACGCGCGAATATTCGTTGCGGGGTTATCTGCTCTGTCGCAGTGAGCGCCGTCGCAGCGCGCTGATGCGTGCGCTGCAGGCGGTCGTGGTCACGATGCGCGAATAGTGTCATGGTCGCGCGATGCACCCACTGACCAGTCTCTGCGAGATCGAGGCGCTCTACGCGACGCGCGGCGGTCTTCATTATGGTGAAGGCATCACCCAGATCGAACATGCGCTGCAATGTGCGGCGCTCGCCGAGCAGGACGGCGCAGCGCCCGGCCTCGTCGTAGCGGCGCTGCTGCACGATGTCGGCCATCTCCTCGAGGACGAGGAGGGCGTGGTCGGCGCGGCCGCGGATCGCCGTCACGAGGCGGTCGGCGCCGCCGCGCTGCGCGGACTGTTCGGACCGCCGGTGCGCGCGCCGATCATGCTGCACGTCTCCGCCAAGCGCTATCTGTGCGCAGTCGACCCCCAATATCGCGATCGGCTGAGCGCGGCGTCGCAGGCGTCCCTCATAGTGCAAGGCGGCCCGCTCGACGCCGCCGGCATCGCACGTTTTGAACGGCGGCCGTACTGGCGCGAGGCGGTCGCACTGCGCCGCTTTGACGATACCGGCAAGGCGACGACACCGAGCGGGCGGCGCTTCGCCGACCATCTGCCGCTGATGCGCGCGCTCTGGCGGGGTCATAGCGCGGACGCCGGATTGTCAGGCGGCTGACCGCCGATCGTCATCGAAACGTCACGCCGTGCCGGGAATCGTGCCGCGCCGGGGCGAACGTGACTGGATTATGACGAGCCGTCGCCCCGCCTCATAGATACCGTCTATCCGCAGCATTCACCCAAAGCCTTGGCGCGCCGGCCCCGATCCGGACCAAAGAGCCGCCGGGTCGCAACGACGACCCCGGGGGACTATCATGAAGACCAGCTATCTGAAGTCGTGCGCGCTCGTCGCGTTGATCGGCGCGAGTGCCGCCGCCACTGCGCAGGCCGCGCCCGACGCGCCCACGCCGGCGACCGAAGTCGCCGCCAACGAGGCGGCACCGCCGCAGGCCGGCATCCAGGACATCGTCGTGACCGCGCAGCGTCGCAACGAGAGCATCCAGAAGGTACCGCTGACGATCCAGGCCTTTTCGGGCCAGACGCTGTCGCAGCTCAACGTCAAGTCGTTCGACGATCTCATCAAATATGTGCCCAACGTGACGTTCGGCAACAACGGCCCGGGGCAGGGATCGGTCTTCATCCGTGGTCTGTCCGCCGGCTTCGCGGGCGGCCAGTCGAGCGCGACGATCGGCAACTTCCCCAACGTCGCGCTCTATCTCGACGATCAGTCGTTGCAGTTCCCCTCGCGCAACCTCGACATCTACGCCGCCGACATGGAGCGCGTCGAGGTCCTCGAAGGTCCGCAGGGCACGCTGTTCGGCGGCGGCGCCGAGGCGGGCGCGATCCGGTACATCACCAACAAGCCCAATCTCAGCGCATTCGGCGGTCATGCCGAGGGCATGATCGGCGGCACCTCGGGTGGCGCCATGAACAACAACGAGATCGTCACGCTCAACGTGCCGATCATCCAGGACAAGTTCGCGGTTCGCGCGACGATCTACAACGAGCGTCGCGGCGGCTATATCGACAACGTCTACAGCACCTTCACGCGCTCGAACGCGGACACGGGCAACTATTATCTCGGCATCAGGCCCAATGCGGCCGGAATATGCCCGAACGGGCTGCCGCAGCAGCCGACGGGCGGCGGCTTCTGTACCGTCGCCAATTCGAGCCAGTCCAAGATCAACAACGGCACGACCGCGGGCAAGAACTTCAACCCGACCACCTATACCGGCGGGCGGATCGAGGCGCAGTACGACATCGACGACCACTGGAACGTCCTCATCACCGAGAGCATCCAGAATCTCGATGCGCAGGGCCTCTCGCAGGAATATCCGATCGGGTCCGAGTTCCAGCCGCTGAAGCCGCTCCAGATCACCTCGTTCACTCCGAGCTACGACAAGGACCGGTTCAACAGCACCGCCTGGACCGTGCATGGCCAGGTCGGCCCGCTCAGCCTGGTCTACACCGGCAGCTATCTTGATCGGCACATCGACAACCAGGTCGACTACACCAACTATTCTCGCACCGGATACGGCATCTACTACACCTGTTCCGGCGGTGCGACCGGGCTCGGCAAAGCGGCGGCGACCTGCTTCTCGCCCGCGACCTATTGGCACGACAAGGTCAAGAACACGCACCTGACCAACGAATTCCGGGTGAGCACGCCGACCGACAAGCGCATCCGCGTGCTCGCCGGCGCCTTCCAGGAGACGTTCAAGATCCAGGACGTGATGAACTTCGAGTACAAGAACATCCCGGATTGCGATGCCGCCAATCTCGCGACCGCGCTCGCGGGTGGGCAGGTCTGCCTTGCCAACGTCCGCACCTTCCCCGGCGCCAATGTCAACGAGCCGGGCGTCCGCGACGACAATACCGGCTTCGGCGAGGACGTGAAGCGCGGCTACAGCCAGTACGCCTTCTTCGGCTCGGTCGATTTCGACATCATTCCCGATGTGCTGACGATCACGGGCGGTACGCGCTATTATCACTACAAGGAATATGAGTACGGCGCCCAGTACGGCACCAATGCAAGCTGTCTCAACGTGCCCAACGGCCAGTGCACCGGCGGCATGATCCAGATCGGCGGGCCGGGCGGCGACCATGTGACCTATCATGGCTTCAAGAGCCGGGCGAGCCTCAACTGGCACGTCAATCCGACGACGCTGGCCTATTTCACCTTCTCGCAGGGGTTCCGGCCGGGCGGCTTCAGCCGCTCGCAGCGCAATGTCGCGGTCGGGCCGGGCACGGCGGCCGATGGCGGCGTTGCACAGTATCGCACGCCGAACGGCTATGCGCCGGACTCGCTCAACAACTACGAGATCGGTATCAAGACGTCGCTGTTCGATCGCCGTCTCCAGATCAACCTGTCCGCCTACGACATGGACTGGAACAACGTCCAGTTCGCCTTCTATGCGCCACAGCAGCTCGGCAACACGACCTTCCTGACCAACGGCCCGAACTACAACATCAAGGGCGTCGAGCTGCAGCTCGTCGGCCAGATCGTTCCCGGTCTGACCGTCCAGGGCACTGCGACCTACAACAAGAACAAGCAGACCAGCTCGCCCTGTCTGGTCAGCAATCTCGCCACGTCGCCGACCAACGGCGCGTGCATCACCTCGATCAAGGGCATCGCCTTCCCCAACCCGTTCGGCGTGATCGGCGGGGTGGCGGCATTCTCGCCCGAGTTCCAGGCGAGCGGTCGGATCCGCTACGACTGGGCGATGGGCGACTACAAGCCGTTCGCGCAGGTCGGCGCGAACTATACCGGCAAGCAGTTCAACAAGCCGGCCAACTACACCTCGGGCGATGGCATCCTGATCCCCGCCACGACCTTCCTGCGCTACGAACAGCCGGCCTATGTGACGGTCGATGCCTCGGTCGGCATCGCGCGCGACCGCTGGAACGCCCAGCTCTTCACCAACAACCTCAACAACTCGCACGCGAGCACGTTCACCTCGACCTCGCAGTTCATCAAGTCCGAAGTGCCGCTGCGACCGCGGACCTTCGGCCTGCGCATCGGCTATGATTTCTGACGCTCGACCGACGAAAGGCCGGTATAGGGCGCAAAACGTCCGACTACCGGCCTCTCGAGACTGCGATGAATGTGACCGTCGACACCGCGCCGCCGCCATCGATCGCAGATGATGTGGCGCGGCTGCGTCGCCTGCAGAGCGACGGCGACCATGGCGCGGTGCTGCACGCGACCGGAACGCTGCTGCGCGACCTGCCCGAGAATCGCGATCTGCTGCTGCTGGAGGCGATCAGCCTGCGCGTGAC